>NZ_JBITMV010000010.1:0-235679 GCF_044466625.1 Micromonospora sp. NPDC049366 | reverse complement strand
GCGCTGCCCAGGGGCTTGCCCAACAGCAGCCGCACGTACTCCGACCCGATAAACCCGGCTCCGCCGGTGACGAGGATCCTCACGGGTCCGGAAGTCTAGCGGTGGGTGGGTGCCACCCGGGGCACCCATTGGGGCGTACGGACCTGGGTTGACCGTGCGGTGACCGACGGTCCCACTTCGGGGCGCAGGTAGGGCCCGCAGGGCGATTGCGGGTGGCCGATCGTTCAGGTAGAAAGTGCCAGCGGCGTTGGCTCGTCGCGCCATGCCGCACCGTTTGGGGGAGACGAGTGAGAGGCGTTTCGCTGGACGACGCTGCTCAGCCGTCTTCAGAAACCGGCACAACCCGAACACCCGCATCCCGGACGTCGGGCCTGCTCCGCCGGCTCGTGGCACCCGAACGCCTCTACCTCGCCGCCCTCGGCCTCACTGGCCTGGCCGCCGTGGTGTCGGTGACCCTGCCCCCGGCGGAACGCGGCGAACTCAGCGCCAACATGGTGAGCGCGACGCTCGGCGCGGCCATCGGCGGGCTGTCGCTGGACACCTTCCTGATCTCCCGCCCGGCCGGTTGGGTCGTGTCGCGGGGTCGGACGTGGCTCCTCGCGATACTCGGCGCGTCCGTGCTGCTCTCGGCCGTCGCCGCCGGCCTGCTCACCGCCGTGGCCGGCGTCGGCAGCTACCTGATCGGCGTGGGGTCGGCGGCGGGACTGACGGTCTTCAACACGGTGTCGTCGATCGCGCTGCGGCAGAAGAACTTCCTGGTCGTCTACGCGATGCGCGCGGCCAGCGGCGCCGTGCTGGTCGGCGGTTACGTCGCGCTCTACTTCGCCGGGCGCCTCGACGGTGGGCTGTGGAGCGAGGTCTGGCTGGTGGTCCAGTGGATCAGCGCGCTGGCCGTCTGCGGCCTGGTGCTGAGAATGGTCCGCCGGGCCGGTTCGCTGCCCGCGCCGATGGCCACCGGGCCGGATTACCGCGCCGACCTGACCGCGGTCGGGAACCTGCACCTCGGCATCTTCGCGCAGATGATGACGCTCCGGTTCAACCAGATCCTGGTGGCCCGGTTCGTCGGCGCCGGGCCGCTCGGCGTCTACTCGCTGGCCGTCGCGGCGCTGGAGTTCGCGCAGGCCGGCGCCGTGGTGCGGGCGCAGCGGATCCTGGCCGACCGGGACGGCGCGAACGGGCCGGACCCCACCCGGTCCGTCGTCACGGCGGCCTTGCCGATCGCCCTGGCCGCCGTCGGCGGTCTGGCCGTGCTGGGCTTCCTGCAGCCGGAGTACCGGCACGCGTGGCTGCTCGGTCTGGTGCTGCTGCCCGGCTCGCTCGCCACGGCGGCCGGCAAGAGCTGGAGCGCCCTGCTGTTGAAGAGGCGGGGCGAGAAGGCGACCACGGTCGTGGCCCTCGTCACCGTGGCGGTCGCGATTCCCGCGTACTTCGCGATCATCCCCTGGGCGGGCGTGATCGGGGCGGCGCTCGCCTCGACCCTCGCCTACGCCGTACACGCTTTTGCCTCGCGAGCGAGCCTGCGACGAGCGCAGCCGCCGAGTTCTGGGACGGTGTGACATGGATGTCTCGATTGTGGTCCTCGCCTGGGAGGACTTTGAGCGGACCCGGGCGTGCGTCCTGTCGCTCCCCCGCGCGGCCGAGATCGTCGTCGTCGACAACGGCAGCTCCGAGAGCATTCAGCAGGCGTTGAGCAAGTTCTGCGCGGAACAGGGCGTCGCGTACGTCCAGTCGGGCTCGAACCTCGGCTACGCCAGGGGCATGAACCTCGGCGTGCGGCACACCAGCCGGGCGAACGTCATCCTGTCGAACAACGACATCATCGTGCACGAGGGCGCCGTGGAGCGGCTGCTCGCCGTCCTCGAGGATCCGCAGGTGGGCGCGGCGTTCCCCGCCGTCGTCACACCCGACGGCGTACCGCAGACGGAGGGCGGGCGCTTCCTGACCGCGAAGGTCGGGCTCGCCCACGCCACCGGGCTGAGCCTGGTCGTGCCGAGCCTGCGGATCGTGGCACCGCCCACCGAGGCGGACTGGCTGACCGGGCCGTTCGTCGCGCTGCGCCGGAGCACCTTCGACGCCATCGGTGGTGTCGACGAGACGTCGTTCTTCTACTCCGAGGACATGCGGCTGTGCTGGGCGGTGCGTCAGCGCGGCCTGCGGCTGGCGTACGTGCCGGAGGCCGTGATCATGCACGAGGATGACGCGACCGCGAAGCGCCGCTGGTCCGAGGCGGAGATCTCGCAGCGGCGCACCCGCGAGTTCATCCGGGCGAGCCGGGACATGAGCGGGCGTTTCGCCGCCACCGCGTACGTCTGCGGCACCGTGTGGCGGGCGGCGGTCGGCGCGAACCCGGTCCGGCGGGCGATCGCGCGCGGCGCCGTCGAGGGGCTTCGCGCGTCATGAAGGTGCTGTTCCTCTGCACCACCGGCGGCTCCGGACGGCGACAGCTCGGCGGCGCGGAACGCATCCTGACCGAGCTCATCCCCGCGCACGCCCGGACGGGCGTCGAGGTGGTCGCCGCCACGTCCGACGACGAGGTGGGCTGGGCGTTGCGGGAGGCCGATGTCCCCTGGGTCGGGCTCAGCGCGACGAGCCGGATCGACCTCTCGTACGCCCGGGAGATCCGTCGCCTGGTCCGCGAGGTGAAACCGGACGTGGTGTGCGCCCACCTGCTGTCGGCGGCGATGCACGCGCGGGCCGCGCTGAGTATGGACCGCACCCCACTCGTGGTGACGTTGCACAACAGCCTCTGGCAGTACCGCGACACCGCCGAGTCGTTCCAGCAGAAGGCCGCGATCCAGTCCAACATCTCGCTGGACCTGGCCATGCGCCGCCTCCGCCCGCACGCGACGGTGGCGGTCTCCGAGTTCGAGGCGGCGGAGCTGCGTGGCCGTGGCCGGGTCCGCAACGTGCACCTCATCCCGAACCCTCTGCCGGCCACCTGGCCCAGCCCGAAGCCCCTGCCCGCGCCCGGTTCCACCCGCCGGCCGGTGGTCGGTTACCTGGGCCGGCTGGAGAAGGAGAAGGGCGCGGACCTGCTGGCCGAGATCGCCTCGCACGTGCCGGAGGCGGACTTCAGGATCGCCGGTGCGGGCTCGCTACCGATCGCCGCCCGGCCCAACCTCGAACTCGTCGGTCGGGTCGTCGCGGCCGACTTCCTGCGGCAGATCGACTGCCTGGTGGTGCCGTCCCGGGTCGAGTCGTTCGGGCTCAGCGCGCTGGAGGCGCTGTCGCTGGGCGTGCCGGTGGTCCACACGGGCGCCGGTGGACTGGCCGAGGTCACCCGGCATGCCACGGGCACCCTGGCGTTCCAGAGCGACCTTGCCCCAGCGCCGATCGCGACCACGATCCGCCACGCCCTCAGCGGGGCGGCCCCGGAGCAGCGGCACATGATCGCGGACTGGTACGCGAAGGAGTACGCCTTCGACCGGTGTGTAGAGCGATGGCAGAGCCTCTACCGGTCACTCCTCTCAAGGAACGCAGGATGAGCATCCCCCGCAGCTACCTCACCATCGGACTCTGGGTCGCGGCGGTGGCCGTGGTCGTGCCCGTCTACCTGATCGATCCCGCTGCCGGCGTCGCAGCGGCATTCGCCGCCGTCGCGCTCATCGCCGTGCGGTCGCACTTCTGGCTCGGCATCTGCTCGGCCGCCTGGTCGCTGGTCTTCCTCGCGGTGATCAACGTTCCCGGCCCGTACGACTCCCCCGCGGGCCGCGCCGTCATTCCGGTGCTCGGCGTCTTCGTCGCCTGCTTTCTCGCCGCCTGGTACGCCGGGCGGCTGCTGGCCGACCGGGGCCAGCCGCCCGCGACCGAGCCCACCAAGGCCCCCGCGCTGTGGTGGGTCCGGCCGACGCCGCAGTACCTGCGCTCGGGCGCGCCGGCCGGAGCGGCCAGCCGGCCGACGTTGCGGTGGCCCCCGGACCACCGCCTGATGACGTTCCTGCTGGTCGTGCTGGCCGTCGCCGTCATCGGTGGGCTGCTGAAGTTCGGCGGTACGCTGCCGCCCCTGTTCGCCGACAACCCGGACGTTGCCCGGGCGGAGCTGGGGCGCAACTCGAACATCTACGTCGGCCTGCTGGCGGAGGCGTGGACCCTGGGCATGGCGGTATCGCTGCTGCGCGTGCTCAACGGCAGTTCGGAGGGTCGCTGGCGCTATCTCCTGCTGGTCGTGGTCTTCACGTTCGGCGCCGCGCTCGGAGCCAGCAAGAACTCGGTCCTGGTCGGCATCGTCCCGGCGCTCGTCGCCGCGCTCTCCACCCGGCGCGAGACTGCCATGAGCAGCAAGAACCGGCGGGTCGCCGCGGTGGTCGTGATCCTCATCGGGCTGGGTGCGGTCGGCGCGGCGGTCTACCTCGGCGGACAGCGGACCATGGCCGGCACGGGCACGTTCGAGGACCAGTTCCGGGCCCAGTACGGCAACAGCGCCCTCTACAGCAGCGTCGGGTCGTTGGACCTGTCGCTCAGCTCGTCGGTGGAGACCTTCGGGCGGCTGTGGGAGCACCGGGAGGAGCACGACCCCGCGTGGGGGCGCTACTCGCTGACCTTCGCCGGTTCGGTGGGTGAACGACTCCTGGGACCGGTTGACCTCTACAAGATCACCGCCGAGCTCAGCCTGCCCTTCTACATGAACACCGCCACGTTCGTGGCCGTGCCGTTGATGGACTTCGGTCCCGTCGGTGCGGGAATCTACCTGGCCGTGCTCGGCCTCGGCGTCGGCTTCTTCGAACGCCGCCTCGGTCGGACCCGAAGCCCGGCGCACCACCTGGGACGAGCGTTCCTCATCTACTACGCCACGTTCGGGGTCTATGAGCTCTACCCGGTCATCCAGCCCTTCTGGTTGTCCCTGGTGCCGGGGCTCATCGCGTTCAGCCTGATCAGCAACTCGTCCGGGACGATCAGCAATCCCCTGAAGCCGGTGATGCTCGCATGGAAACGCTGACGATCGTCACGGTGCTCTACCGGTCCGGCGAGATGCTCGCCGAGACCGTGCCGACCTGGGTACGTAGCGCCGCTGACCTGCCGGTGCGGTTCGTCTTCGCCGACAACTGGCCGGAGGACGGGTGCGAGAAGGTCATCGGCGACTGCCTCGACGACGACCGGTACGCGTACCTGCCGGACTCGTCCAACCCGGGCTTCGCCGCCGGCTGCAACCGCGCGGTGGCGGGCGTGACGACGAGCCACGTCCTCCTGCTCAACCCGGACGTCTGGCTGCCTGACGACGCGCTGACCCGCATCCTGGCCGCGATCGCCGAAGACCCCGACCGCCCGATCGCGGTGGGTCTGGCCATGCACGGCGGCGAGTACGTCGGCATCGACCTGAACCCGATCTCGCTCTTCATCGACCGGGCGTCGACGGTGTCGCGGGCGCCCCTGGGCCCGTCTGGCGGCGCCGCGGTCTTCCCCACCGACCTGTTCCGCCGGTTCGGCGGGTTCTACGAGCACCTGTTCGCCTGGGGTGAGGACGCCGACCTCGCCTTCCGACTCTACGCATCGGGTCTGCGGACCCGCGAGTTGGATCTCGTGCTCCCGCACGCGGGCGGCCACAGCGTCGAGGGCGACAACAAGCTTCAGGGGTTCCGCGCCTTCCTGCTGGCCCGCAACCGGCTCCTCGTGGCGGCCCGCACCTTCACCTGGCCGCTGATGCTCGTCGCGATACCGGTGCTCGCGCTGGCGCACCTCGCGCTCGCCGCTCGCCGCGTGCGGCAAGGTCTGCTGCGACCGTTCCTGCGCGGTCTGGGACACGGCCTGCGCCAAGGGCCCGCCGCCCGCCGGCAGTGGCGGGGCGCACGGTTCGGTTTCGGATCGCTGTTCAGCTATCTCAAGGGTCGGAGAGCGTGATGACGGGACATCTGTGGAGTGTCGTGACGGTCACCTACAACTCGGCGGACACGCTCCGCCGGTGCTGGCAGGGTGACAAGCCGTACGAGTGGATCGTCGTGGACAACGCCTCGTCCGACGACTCCGTGCGGACCGCGGAGGAGCTTGGCGCCCGGGTGATCCGGCTGCCGGAGAACGTGGGCTTCTCCCGGGCGAACAACGTCGCCCTGCGTGAGGCGGCCGGCGAGTACGTCCTCTTCGCCAACCCGGACCTGGAAATCCCCTCGGACGGTGGCCTGGACGTGCTGCGGCGGCACCTCGACGTACACGGGGGTCTGGCGGCGCCGCAGCTGCTCTCCTCCGACGGCACGCCCCAGGCGAACGGCCGCGGCTTGCCGTACGCCACCGCGAAGCTGGGCAACCGCAAGGTCTGGCCGTTGTCCCGGCTGCACAGCTCGTACCGTCTGACGGCCGAGCCCGGCACCGCGATCTGGGTGGCCTGGGTGATGGGCGCCGCGGTCGCCGCGCGGACGGCCGATTTCGCCGCGATGGGCGGATGGAACGAGCGGTTCTTCCTCTACTACGAGGACCACGAACTCGGCCTACGGGCGTGGCGTCACGGAATGCCGGTCGCTCTGCTCGGCGACGTCCGGTGGACCCACCACTGGGGTCGTGCGACGAACTCGTTCCGCTGGTCGCGGGCGCACACCCTGGAGGTGCAGAGCGCCCGCACGTTCTTCGGCATGTTCCCCGAGTTCCTGGTCGGGCTGCCGCCGGCCGCCCGCCGGCACCGGCAGGCGGCGCAGCGGATCGGATCGCCGGTGTCGGACCTGCCAGCCGTCCGAGCGGGGGGAGCCGGTGCCCACGTCGGCACGGCGGGCGGCTGACCAGCGGCACGCCGGCTCGGAAGACGGACGTCCGGTGCATCGAGCCGGCGTTCCGGGTAGCGGGCCACGGCAACCGCGCCCGGGGCTCACCGCCTACGACGCCTGGCTGTGGTCCGAAGAACCGCCGTGGCACACCCGCGTCCGCCGCCGGATGATCGGCCGGCTCATGCCCAGGAAGGCCGACCGACGCGACTCGTCGGCGCCCTCCGCGGGCGGCCGGCCCACCCTCGCGGACTGGATCGCCGTCGCCGTTCTGCTGAGCTTCATCCCGATCCTGCACGACCTCAAGGGAATGCTCACGGCTCCGTACTGGCTGGACGAGTCATGGGTCGCGCTCTCGGTGCGGTTCCCGCTCGGCGACCTGGCGGTGACGACCGCCTCGACCCCGATCGGTTGGAGCCTTCTGCTGCGGCTCGTCCCCGATCCCGAGTACCTGCGGGTCGTACCACTCGCCTTCCACGGGCTCTCGGTGGGCGTGGCGTACGCCCTCGGCCGCCTCGTTGATTGGCGGACACGTCGACTCGGCATCGTGGCGGGTCTGGTCTCCGGGGCGGCGGTTCTGCTCCTGCCCGCCCAGCAGGTCCGCCACGACCTGAAGCAGTACACCGCCGACGCGGCGGTGACGCTCGGCCTGCTGGCCTTGACGTGCTGGACCGAGCGCACGATGTCGCGCGGGCGGCTCGGCGTGCTCGCGGCCGCGACCGGCATCGGGATGCTGCTCAGCCACCTCACCGCCGTCGCCGCCGTCTGCGTCTTCGCGGGCTTGCTGCTGGCCACCGCGATCCGGCGTCGGCCGTCGCAACTCCTCGAGGTGACGGTGGCCGGGCTCGGTGCCGCGACGATTGTCGCCGCCGTCTACTTCGGGTTCTCGGCGCAGGCGCGGAGCGAAACGATGCAGCAGTTCTGGGACTCCAGCTTTCCCGAGGCGGGCGAGCTACCGGACTACATCGCGGAGCGGGCCGACGTCCTCACCCCGCTGCTCGGTGTGCCAGCGCTGACCCTCGTCGTGCTCTTCGTCGCCGGGGCGTTGACCCTCATGCTGCGTGGTCGCACCGGCTCGGCGACCGCGGTGCTCCTGCTGCCGATCACGGCGACGGTGCTGGGCGTTCTCCGGGTCTACCCGCTGCTGGATCCCCGCACGTCACACTTCCTCCTCGTCACGGGGGCAGCGGTGGGCGGCATCGGGGTCACCGGCCTGGTGAGCGCGCTGGTAGGCCTCGTCCGCCACGCGCTTCCCCGCACACCACCGACAGTTGTCACCGCGACGATCTGCGCGGTCCTCGTCGGGGTGTTCGCGGTCAACAACAGCCACTGGTACCGGTCCGACGAGGACGGTCCGCAACTCCGCTACACGCCGGTGACGGACGTCCGGTCGGCGACCGAGTACGTGGCGAAGCATCGCTCGACCCACGACGTCGTCGTCGTCAGCCACCTCGCCTGGTACGGCTTCGCGTTCTACTCCGGGGGAGACGAGCTCAGCCTGCACGCCCCGTACGGCAACACGGTCGGCTGGTGGGTCGACATGCCGACCCGCCCCGACGTCGTGGGGGTGCCGAGCGTCGACGCGGCGAGCATCCGCGCCGCCCTCGACCGGGCCCTGGAGCTCGCGGTGCAACGCGGCGGCGCGCGCATCTGGCTGATCCGCTCGTACGTCGTCGGGGCGGAGGCGGAGGCCTGGCGGTCGGTTCTCGCCGACTTTCGGGTGGAGCAGGTCACCGATGGAGTCGAACCTGTCGTCCTGATCAGCGAACGGTGAGAGCCGTCCGCTGTCGGTACGATGTCGCCGCTGATCAGAAAACAATTCACGGGCGGACAAGTGCAGACAGCTGAACAGGGCAGTCAGGCGGTTGCCCCGGCTGTGGCGACCACCGTAGCGGAGGTCGACACGCCGAGGGTCCCGGTCGAGCCGAGGACCGTTGTCGGGACGAGGCAATGGATCGGCCGTGGCTCGGGGGAGCGGGCCCTGCGGCGGACACCGGGCATGGCGGCGCTGGCGTGGCTGGGACTCACGGTCCTGGTGGCGGGCGTTCCGTCGACGTTGCTGCCGTCGCCGGGGTTCGATCCCAGTTGGCAGGCGGGCATCGGCTTCGCGGCCACCCAGGACCTGCGCTTCGGCAAGGACATCGTCTTCAACTACGGCCCGTGGGGTTTCCTCGACTGGCCACAGCACGTGAGCAGGCCGCAGGCGGTCCTGGGCTTCCTGTTCGGGATCGCCGCGGTCGTCGCCATCTACTGGGCGATCTACCTCTGTGTCCGACTCCGGTGGTCGGCCGCGGTCGCCGGGCCGGTCGCGTTCGCCGTCGCTGTCGCCAGCGCGCCCGCCGGGCCGGGTGGGCGCCTCGTCTACGCCGGCCTCCTGTACGCGCTGCTGGTGTTACGCGCCAGGAGCATCAGGCGTACGCACAGCCGGCGGGACCTTCTGCCCACGGTGCTCATGGCCGCCGTCGGCACGCTGCTGCTCCAGGTCAAGTTCTCCGAGGGCGTGGTTCTGCTGGCGCTGGCGGGGCTCGTCGCGCTGGCCGTCGGCTCGCTGCGCCGGGACTCGCTGACGTTCACCGTCGCGAGCCTCGGGGCGTTCCTGGCGACGTTCGTGGTGACGTTCCTGGTGCTCTGGCTCGCCGCGGGCCAGCGGATCGCCGACATCGCGCCGTGGGTCCAGGGCTCTCGGGAGATATCCAGCGGTTACCAGGAGGCGCTGTCGATCGAGCAGGGCGAGTTCGTGTTCGGGTACCTGCTCGCTGGGTTCCTGGCTCTCGTCATCGGATTCCTCGCGCTCCGCACGGCGTGGCGCCACCGAACCGTCGCCGCGGTGGGTGTCGTCGCGGTCGCGGCCGTCTCGGTCGAGTTCGGGTTCAAGCACGGGTTCACCCGGCACGACCCCGCCCACGAGATCTCCTTCTTCCTCGTGGCGGGGTTCCTGCTGGTCGGCCTGGTCGCCTGGCACCGCCGTGCCGCGATCGTGCTGGCGGCCGCCGCCGTGGCACTCGTCATGGTGCCCAGCAGTCTTCCGAACTACGACCCGTTCCTGGCGCGCAACCAGTGGCGGACGGGCGTGGAGCTGTTGGTCAACAACGACTACCGGTTGACCGCGGTGGAGGCGAGCAAGGCGCGCGCCCGTGACACGTACGGGGTGCCGGAGAGCGTCCTCGGCGAACTACGGAACCGCCCTGTGCACGTCGACCCGACGGAGCTGACCCTTCCGTGGGCGTACTCGCTGGACTGGCGACCGGTTCCCGTCTTCCAGTCGTTCTCGGCGTACACGCCCTACCTGGACGAGTTGAACGCAAAGGCCCTGGTCGAGGCCCCGGCCGACCAGGTCGTGCTGCACGAGTCGACGACCGGCATCGACAACCGCAACATCCGCTGGGACACCCCCCGCTACCTGCTCGCGCTGGCCTGCAACTACCGCGTGGGCGCCCGTGCCGATCGGTGGTCGGTGCTCCACCACGGGCCGGACCGCTGCTCAGCGCCGCAGACGCTACGGACGGAGCACGTGCAGGCGGGTACGCCCGTGGCGGTGCCGCAGGTCGGCGACAACGAGATCCTCGTCGCGCGGTACTCACCGGATCCGAGTTCGCTCGCCGCGTCGGTGGCACACCTCGTGCTGAAGGACTGGTCACCGATCCAGGTCGGCACCGACGACGGCACCTTCCGACTGCCGGAGGCACTGGCGGGCGGGCCGCTGCTGGTCTCGTTCCCGGCGGCGGTGGCCTGGCAGAAGCCGTTCGACGCCTTCCGCTACGGGCAGCTCACGTTCAACCGGGCCGGCACGATCGAATTCCAGGTCGTCACCGTGGGGTGAGTCGTCCTCCGGTGGGCGGCATTACACACAGGGAGAGGGGTGCGTGGTCGCACCCCTCTCCCTGTGTCTTCTGTGGCCCGTGTGCCGGTGGCGCGGGGACGTGAACGATCAGCTGCCGCGGCGCCAGAGGTCGCGCAGGGCGTCCCAGTTGCCGTTGATCCCGGCCTCGCAGAGCGCCTCCACATAGAAGGCACCGAAGGTGTCGTCCCGGTCCCACCAGATGCCGCACATCGCCCGGCCGTCCGCGAGCTTGAAGGCGTACTCGATGTAGCTCCCGGGTGAGCCGCTCACCACTCCGTCGGTTCGCGTGGCGGCCCGCAGCCCCGCCGCCAGCGATCCGCCGGAGAGGTTGAGCTGTTGACGGACCAGACGCGCCGCGTCCTTCGGCTCCTTCTCCGGGTAGAGGACGAAGTGCAGGAACGCGCCGCCGTACTGGCAGAAGACGTGCTGCTTCTCGTCCTTCGGGAGTTTGGGGGCGCCGACCTCGTCGTAGGCCGCGCAGCCGCCGACCTGGCTCAGCCAGGGCTCGGCGAGCGGCGCCAGCGGGCCTTCGAACTTTCCCCTGTTCATCGAGAGCTGCGTCGCCTCGAAGGGCAGGAGGGAGGCGCTGGCGGACGGCTCCGGCGAGGCGTTCTCCCCGGCGCCGCCGCTGCGCCCCACGAAGAAGCCGGCGGTGCCGGCGACCAGGGCGAGGGCCAGCGCGCCGACGAGAAGGGGCCAGGGGCGACGCTTCGGCTCCCGTCGCACCGGAGCGATCCGCCGGCCGGTGGAGGCGAACGGGTCGTACGGCGGGATGCCACCAGCCGCGTCGCCGTACGCCGGGGACTGCGGGGCGGCGGAGACCGGCTGCGGAACCTCGGTGGCCGACGGCGCCGAGTAGGTCGGGGTGGGCGAGGTGGGCGCCCCGGACACCGGCTGCGGCGTCGTCGGGGCGGGCTGCCCGGAGACCGGTGTCGTGTGCACGGCCCACGGGAGCTGCGGCATCTCGGAGACCAGCTCGGGCACCCCGGACGCCGGCCGCGGTGGACCGCTGACCTGCTGCGGTGGGCCACTGACCTGCTGCGGCACCGCGGCGCCCGCGCCGGAGACCGGCGGCGCGGAGATCGGGAGGTCGGGCACCGGCTGGTAGTCGAGGCCGAGGCTCTGGAACAGCCGCTGCGGGGCGTGGCCCTGCTCGGCCGTGTAGGCCACCCAGGGGTGGGCCGCCGAGAAGTCGGAGGCGGCGAAGGTGTGCCCACCGTCGGCCTGGGCCAGCGCGTTCACCGCGTTGGCGAAGGCGTCCCGCCACCGCTGGTCGGACGCGGCCACACCGTCCAACACGGCCACGGTCGCGAACCGGCCCTGCCCATCAACCGCGGCCCAGGCCTTGCCGACCTGACACGCGCCCAACATGTGGGTGTACCTGTATGGGCTCTCGGGCTGCATGCCACTCCTTAGCTCAACCGCCTTGCGGATCCTACAGAGCCCGCGCTACCTGGGCTGCCCGCCGGTCGGCCGAGCGACATACCGACGAGTGGGCACGCGGGCGGGCGGCCGGTCTTGTCCTCTGAAAGTTTTTATGCATAGAGTCACAACATGAATGAAGAAGTCGTCGCCGAGCCGGCCGAGCGGGTGCTCGACCTGTTCCACGGCGTGCGGCTCACCCCCACCCAGCGGCGCATCGCGCACTGCCTGGTGCAGCACGGCCCGACGGTGGCCTACCTGTCGGCGGCCGAGGTCGCCGAGCTGGCCGGGGTCAGCCAGCCGTCGGTGACCCGGTTCGCCGTGGCGCTCGGCCACGACGGCTACCCCGCGCTGCGCCGCCGGCTCCGCGAGCTGACCGCCGGCGGACCGGACGGCGCGGCCGACGCCGGCAACGAGCTCCAGCAGGCCGTACGCGCCGAGATCGACAACCTCGACCGGCTGGCGGGGCAGCTCGCCGACCGGGACCGGATCGCCGAGACCGGGCGGGTGCTCGCCGCCAGCCGCCCGCTACCGGTGCTCGGCCTGCGCGCCGCCGCGCCATTGGCCGCCTACTTCGCCTACTTCGCCGCCAAGGTGCACCCGGACGTGCGGGTCCTCGACGACGGCGGCAGCCTGCTCACCGACCGCCTCGAACAGGCCGCGGCGGCCGGGGCGGGCGCGCTGCTGGCCTTCGTGCTCCCCCGCTATCCCCGGGAGACGCTGGACGCGCTGCGCGAGGCCCGGGCCGCCGGGCTCACCGTCGTGGCGATCACCGACTCGCCGGTCAGCCCGGCCACCGAGCACGCCGACGTGCTGCTGCCCGCGGCCGTCGGCACCGACCTGGTCTTCGACCTGCACACCGCCCCGATGGCCCTGGCCATGGTGCTGCTCCAAGCGATCTGCGACGCCGCCCCGGCCGACACCCAGCGCCGGCTGGAGGCGTTCGAGGCGTCCGCCGCCCGCCGACAGCTGTTCCTCGGCTGAGAGGAGAACCGAGATGTCCCACCCGGTCCGCGCCGCCCGTGGCGCCGAGCGCACCGCCCGCGGCTGGCCGCAGGAGGCCGCGCTGCGGATGCTGATGAACAACCTGGACCCGGAGGTGGCCGAGCGGCCCGAGGACCTGGTGGTCTACGGCGGCACCGGCAAGGCCGCCCGGGACTGGCCGTCCTACCACGCGCTGGTGCGTACCCTCACCGACCTGCGCGACGACGAGACGATGCTGGTGCAGTCGGGCCGCCCGGTCGGCGTGCTGCGCACCCACGAGTGGGCGCCCCGGGTGCTGCTGGCCAACTCGAACCTGGTCGGCGACTGGGCCACCTGGCCGGAGTTCCGCCGCCTCGAACAGCTCGGCCTGACCATGTACGGGCAGATGACCGCCGGGTCGTGGATCTACATCGGCACCCAGGGGATCCTCCAGGGCACCTACGAGACGTTCGCGGCGGTCGCCGAGAAGCGGTTCGGCGGCACGCTCGCCGGCACGCTGACGCTGACCGCCGGCTGCGGCGGCATGGGCGGGGCCCAGCCCCTCGCGGTCACCATGAACGGGGGCGCCTGCCTGATCGTGGACGTGGACCGCACCCGGCTGGAGCGCCGGGTCCGCGACCGCTACCTGGACGAGGTCGCCGACTCGCTGGACGACGCCGTCGAGCGGGTGCTCGCCGCGAAGCGGGACCGGCGGGCGCTGTCGGTCGGCGTGGTCGGCAACGCGGCCGTCGTCTTCCCCGAGCTGCTGGTGCGCGGCGTCGAGATCGACATCGTCACCGACCAGACCAGCGCGCACGACCCGCTGTCGTACCTGCCGGTCGGGGTCGAACTGGACGAGGCCCGGGACTACGCGGCGGCCAAGCCGGCCGAGTTCACCGACCGCGCCCGCGCGTCGATGGCCCGGCACGTCGCCGCGATGGTCGGCTTCCTCGACGCCGGCGCCGAGGTCTTCGACTACGGCAACTCGATCCGCGGCGAGGCGAAGCTGGCCGGCTACGAGCGCGCCTTCGACTTCCCCGGCTTCGTGCCGGCGTACATCCGGCCGCTGTTCTGCGAGGGCAAGGGCCCGTTCCGGTGGGCGGCGCTCTCCGGCGACCCGGCCGACATCGCCGCCACCGACCGGGCGATCCTCGACCTGTTCCCGGAGAACGAGTCGCTCGCCCGGTGGATCCGGATGGCCGGCGAGCGGGTCGCTTTCCAGGGCCTGCCGGCGCGGATCTGCTGGCTCGGCTACGGCGAGCGGGACAAAGCGGGCGTGCGGTTCAACGAGATGGTCGCCTCCGGCGAGCTGTCCGCGCCGCTCGTGATCGGCCGCGACCACCTGGACACCGGCAGCGTCGCCAGCCCCTACCGGGAGACCGAGGGGATGGCCGACGGCTCCGACGCGATCGCCGACTGGCCGCTGCTCAACGCGCTGGTCAACACCGCCAGCGGCGCGTCCTGGGTGTCCATCCACCACGGCGGCGGGGTGGGCATGGGCCGGTCGTTGCACGCCGGTCAGGTCTGCGTCGCCGACGGCAGCGCCCTCGCCGGCCAGAAGATCGAGCGGGTGCTCACCAACGATCCGGCGATGGGGGTCATCCGGCACGTCGACGCCGGCTACGACACCGCCCGCGAGGTCGCCGAGCGCACCGGCGTCCGCGTCCCGATGGCGGAGGGCCCGGCGTGACCGACCTCGCCGAGCGGTTCCGGGCGCTGTGGAACGAGATCGCGCCGGTCGGGCGGAACGCCGACAGCGGCGGCTACCTGCGCTACGCGCTGACCGAGCCGGAGCTGCGGCTGCGCGACTGGTACCGGGAGCAGGCGCGGCGGCGCGGGCTGCCGGTCACCGAGGACGGCAACGGCAACCTCTTCGCCTGGTGGGGTGACCCGGAGGCGGGCGACGCGGTGCTGACCGGCAGCCACTTCGACTCGGTGCCGCACGGCGGGGCGTACGACGGGCCGCTCGGCATCGTCAGCGCGTTCCTCGCGGTCGACGAGCTGCGGGCCGCGGGCGTCACGCCGGTCCGGCCCGTCGCGATCGGCGCGTTCGTGGAGGAGGAGGGCGCCCGGTTCGGCGTACCGTGCCTCGGGTCGCGGCTGCTGACCGGGGCGCTGGCGCCGGAGCGGGCGGCGACGCTGCGGGACACCGACGGGATCGACTTCGCCACCGCGCTGGGCCACCCGCCGGCCGGCGCCCGGCCGGAGTTGCTGGAGCGGTTCCGGTGCTTCGTGGAGCTGCACGTCGAGCAGGGCCGCGCGCTGGCCGACACCGCCGCGCCGGTCGCCGTCGCCAGCGCCATCTGGCCGCACGGCCGGTGGCGCTTCGACGTAACCGGCGAGGGCAACCACGCGGGCACCACCCGCATGGCCGACCGCCGCGACCCGATGCTGACGTACGCGTTCACCGTGCTGGCGGCGAACAAGGAGGCGCGGCTGCGCGGCGCGCACGCCACCGTGGGTCGGGTGTCGGTGGAGCCGAACGCGACCAACGCGATCCCGTCGCGGGTGACCGGCTGGCTCGACGCCCGGGCCGCCGAGCCGGAGACCCTGGCCGGTCTGGTCGACGCGGTACGCGACAAGGCGACCGAGCGGGCCCGCCGCGACGGCACCAGCCTGACGGTCACCGAGGAGTCGGCCACCCCGCTGGTCGCCTTCGACGGCGGGCTGGCCGATCGGCTCGCCGCGCTGCTCACGGCGCCGGTGCTGCCCACCGGCGCCGGGCACGACGCCGGGGTGCTCGCGGCGTACCTGCCGACCGCGATGCTCTTCGTCCGCAACCCGACCGGTGTCTCGCACTCGCCGGCCGAGTCGGCGACCGACGAGGACTGCGCCGCCGGGGTGGCCGCCCTCGCCCGGGTGATCGAGGAGTTGGCGTGCTGACCGCCGCACCGGTCGACGTGCCGGGCCGGGCGGTCCGGGCCCACGATGATCGGGTGATGACGCAGACGACTCAGCTCGACAGGGAGCCGACGGCATGACCGCGACCCGCTGGCTCGCCGAGTACGCGTGGCTGCCCGACCGGGACGAGCCGACCGCCGACGTGCTGATCGAGGCGGAGGACGGCCGGTTCACCACGGTGACCCCGCTGGCCGGCGGCGACGCGCCCACCACCGGGGTCGAGGTGCTCACCGACGCGATCCGGCTGCCCGGGCTGACCCTGCCGGGGCTCGCCAACGCGCACTCGCACGCCTTCCACCGGGCGCTGCGTGGGCGCACCCACGGCGGCCGGGGCGACTTCTGGACCTGGCGCGAGCAGATGTACGCGGTCGCGGAACGCCTCGACCCGGACTCGTACCTGGCCCTGGCCCGGGCCGTCTACGCCGAGATGGCGCTGGCCGGCGTCACCTGCGTGGGCGAGTTCCACTACCTGCACCACGGGCCGGGCGGGAAGCCGTACGACGACCCGAACGCGATGAGCGCCGCCCTGGTGGAGGCCGCCGCCCAGGCCGGCATCCGGATCACCGTGCTCGACGCCGCCTACCTGACCGCGTCCGTGGACGGCCGTCCGTTGGCGGGGACGCAGCTGCGCTTCGGCGACGGTGACGCCGTGCGGTGGGGCGAGCGGGCCGCCGCGTTCACCCCGGCCGGTGGGCACGCCCGGGTCGGCGCGGCGGTGCACTCCGTCCGGGCCGTGCCGGCCGAGCAGATCAGCACGGTCGCGCGGTGGGCGCGGGAGCGGGACGCACCGCTGCACGTCCACCTCTCCGAGCAGCCCGCCGAGAACGACGCCTGCCGGGCGGTGCACGGCTGCACCCCCACCCGGCTGCTCGCCGACCGGGAGGCGCTGGGCGCCACCACCACCGCCGTCCACGCCACCCACCCGACCAGCGGCGACCTGACCCTGCTCGGCGACAGCCGTACCGTCGTCTGCCTCTGCCCCACCACCGAGCGCGACCTTGCGGACGGGATCGGCCCGGCCCGCCGGATGGCCGACGCGGGCATCCCGCTCAGCCTGGGCAGCGACAGCCACGCCGTGGTCGACCTCTTCGAGGAGGCCCGGGCGGTGGAGTTGGACGAGCGGCTGCGGACCCGCCGACGCGGCCACTTCACCGGGGCGGAGCTGCTGAAGGCCGCGTCCGTCGCCGGCCACACCGCGCTGGGCTGGACCGACGCCGGCCGGCTCGCCGTGGGTGCCCGCGCCGACCTGGTCACCGTACGGCTCGACAGCGCCCGCACGGCCGGCGTACCCCCGGTCGGGGTGTTCTTCGCCGCCGGCGCCGCCGACGTCACCACCGTCGTGGTGGACGGTCGGACGGTGGTGGCCGACGGCCGGCACCGCGCCGTGGACGTTCCGGCCGAGCTGGCCGCCGCCATCGGGGAGGTGACGTCGTGACCACCGACCTCTTCCCCACCCCTGCGGCGCGGCCCGGCGGCCCGACCCGGCGCATCCCCCGGGACACCGGCAGCCTGCTGGTGACCAACATCGGCGAGCTGGTCACCAACGTGCCCGGCACCGGCGCGGGCGGGCCGCTGGGTCTGCGCCGCAACGCCGCCGTGCTGGTCGAGGACGGGCAGGTCGCCTGGGTCGGGCCGGCCCGGGACGCGCCGGCCGCCGACCGACGCATCGACGCCGACGGCGCCGCCGTCCTGCCCGGTTTCGTGGACAGCCACGCCCACCTGGTCTTCGCCGGTGACCGGGCCGCCGAGTTCGCCGCCCGGATGGCCGGTCAGCCGTACACCGGCGGGGGCATCCGCACGACGGTCGGCGCCACCCGCGCCGCCCCCGACGACGAGCTGCGGGCCACCGTCGCGCGGCTGCGCGGCGAGGCGCTGCGGCAGGGCACCACCACCATCGAGATCAAGAGCGGGTACGGCCTCACCGTCGCCGACGAGGCCCGCTCGCTGCGGATCGCCGCCGAGTTCACCGAGGACACCACGTTCCTCGGGGCGCACGTCGTCCCCGCCGAGTACGCCGACCGCCCCGACGACTACGTGGGCATGGTGTGCGGTCCGATGCTGGCCGCCGCCGCCCCGTACGCCCGCTGGATCGACGTGTTCTGCGAGCGGGGCGCCTTCGACGTCGACCACGCCCGGGCCATCCTCGCCTGCGGGCAGGCCGTCGGGCTGGGCGTACGCGTCCACGCCAACCAGCTCGGCCCCGGGCCGGGGGTGCAGCTCGGCGTCGAGCTGGGCGCGGCCAGCGTCGACCACTGCACCCACCTGTCCGACGCCGACGTCGACGCGTTGGCGTCGACCACGACGGACTGGGTGTCGGGCCCGGAGACGACCACCGTCGCCACGCTGCTGCCCGGCGCCGAGTTCTCCACCCGCTCGCCCTACCCGGACGCGCGGCGGCTGCTCGACGCCGGTGTCACCGTCGCGTTGGCCACCGACTGCAACCCCGGCTCGTCGTACACCTCGTCGATGCCGTTCTGCATCGCCCTCGCCGTACGCGAGATGCGGATGACCCCGGCGGAGGCGGTCTGGGCCGCGACCGCCGGGGGCGCGCGGGCGCTGCGCCGCGACGACGTCGGTGTGCTGCGTCCCGGCGCCCGGGCCGACCTGATCGTCCTCGACGCGCCGTCCCACCTGCACCTGGCCTACCGGCCCGGTGTTCCACTGATCCGCCACGTCCTGCACAACGGAGTCATGCCATGAGCGTCACCATCCAGCCCAGCGGGATCTCCCCCGCCGACGTGCTCGCCGTCGCCCGCGGCACCGCCAAGGTGGTGCTCGACCCGTCGGCGGTGGACGCCATGGCGGCCAGCCGGGCGATCGTGGACGGCATCGAGGCCGCCGGCCGTCCCGTCTACGGCGTCTCCACCGGCTTCGGCGCGCTGGCCAACACGTTCGTCGCGCCGGAGCGCCGGGCCGAGTTGCAGCACGCGCTGATCCGCTCGCACGCGGCCGGGGTGGGCGCGCCGATGCCGCGCGAGGTGGTCCGGGCGATGATGCTGCTGCGGGTCCGCTCGCTGGCGCTGGGCCGCTCCGGGGTCCGCCCGCTGGTCGCGGAGGCCCTGGTCGACCTGCTCAACCACGACATCACCCCGTGGGTGCCGGAGCACGGCTCGCTCGGCGCGTCCGGCGACCTGGCGCCGCTGGCGCACTGCGCGCTGGTGCTGCTCGGCGAGGGCTGGGTGCTCGGCCCGGCCGGCGAACGGGTCGAGGCGGCCGACGCGCTGCGCCAGGCCGGGCTGGCCCCGATCGAGCTGGCCGCCAAGGAGGGGCTGGCGTTGATCAACGGCACCGACGGCATGCTCGGGATGCTGCTGCTCGCCCTGCACGACGCGGCCCACCTGTTCGCCATGGCGGACGTGACGGCGGCCCTGGCCATCGAGGCGATGCTCGGCTCGGAGCGGCCGTTCCTGCCCGAGCTGCACGCCATCCGGCCGCACCCCGGGCAGGCCGTCTCGGCGGCGAACATCCACCGCCTGCTGCAGGACTCGCGGGTGATGGACTCGCACCGCGACGACCTGGCGCACGCCGTGCAGGACGCGTACTCGATGCGCTGCGCGCCGCAGGTCGCCGGCGCGGCCCGGGACACGTGGGAGTTCGCCCGGACGGTGGCGTCCCGGGAGCTGGTCTCGGTGGTGGACAACCCGGTGGTGCTGCCGGACGGCCGGGTCGAGTCGACCGGCAACTTCCACGGCGCCCCGCTCGGCTTCGCCGCCGACTTCCTCGCGATCGCCGCCGCCGAGGTGGGGGCGATCGCCGAGCGGCGCGTCGACCGCCTGCTGGACGTCACCCGCTCCCGCGACCTGCCGGCGTTCCTCTCCCCCGACGCCGGGGTCAACTCCGGGCTGATGATCGCCCAGTACACCGCGGCCGGGATCGTCGCGGAGAACCGCCGGCTCGCCGCGCCCGCGTCCGTGGACTCGCTGCCCACCAGCGGCATGCAGGAGGACCACGTGTCGATGGGCTGGGCGGCGACGAAGAAGCTGCGGACCGTGCTGGACAACCTGACCAGCGTGCTCGCGGTGGAGCTGCTGGCGGCGGTACGCGGCCTTCAGCTGCGCGCCCCGCTGATCCCGTCGCCGGCCGGTCGCGCCGCGGTCGCCGCGCTCGGCGGCATCGCCGGCGAACCGGGCCCGGACGTCTACCTCGCCCCCCTCATGGAGGCCGCGCGCGACGTCGTCCGCGGCCCGGAGCTGCGCGCCGCGATCGAGCGGGAGGTCGGCCCGCTCGGCTGAGCCATCCTGACGCACATCAGCGGCCGCCCCCGGTCGGGGACGGCCGCCGCGTCGCGTGCGGGTCGGTCAGACGGCGGGTGGCAGGACCTTCGCGATCAGCTTGGCCAGCTCGCGCAGCGCCTTGCCACGGTGGCTGACCGCGTCCTTCTCCTCCGGCGTCAGCTCGGCGTTGGTCCGGGTCTGCCCGTCGCCCAGGAAGATCGGGTCGTAGCCGAAGCCACCGTCACCGCGCGGGGCACGCAGCAGCCGGCCCGACTGCCGCCCGTCGACCAGGTGCTCCTTGCCGCCGGGCAGCACCAGGGCGACGGTGCAGACGAACGACGCGCCCCGGTTCTCGTCCGGCAGGTCGGCGATCTGGTCCAGCACCAGCTGCAGGTTGGCGTGGTCGTCGCCGTGCGAACCGGCCCACCGGGCGCTGAACACGCCGGGCATCCCGTTCAACGCGTCGACGGCCAGCCCCGAGTCGTCGGCGACGGTGGGCAGGCCGGTGCGGCGGAACCCCTCGCGCGCCTTGATCAGCGCGTTCTCACCGAAGGTGAGGCCACTCTCCGGCAGCTCCGGATACTCCTCGACGTCGTCCAGGCCGAGCAGGGCGACCCGGTGCGCGCCGAGCGCGCCGTCGAGGATCCGCTGGAGCTCCACCAGCTTCTTACGGTTGCGGGTGGCGAGCAGCACCTTGTTCATGAGAGAGCCTTCCGCTGAGCTTCGGCCAGTTCCGCGCAGCCCAGCACGCCCAGGTCGAGCAGGGCGTCGAGCTGTTCGCGGGCGAACACGCCCGCCTCACCGGTGCCCTGCACCTCGACGAACTCGCCGGTGCCGGTGCACACCACGTTCATGTCGACCTCGGCGGCCACGTCCTCCTCGTAGCAGAGGTCCAGGCGCGGCTCGCCCGCGATGATCCCGACGCTGACCGCCGCCACGGACCGGTGCATCACGGCCTCCGGCTTGCCGGCCAGCGCCTTGCGCTGCCCCAGCCAGGTCACCGCGTCGTGGAGCGCCACGTACGCGCCAGTGATCGCCGCGGTGCGGGTGCCGCCGTCGGCCTGGAGCACGTCGCAGTCGAGCACGATCGAGTTCTCGCCGAGCGCCTTCAGGTCGATGCAGGCGCGCAGGCTGCGGCCGATCAGCCGGGAGATCTCGTGGGTACGCCCACCGACCCGCCCCTTCACGCTCTCCCGGTCGGAGCGGGTGTTGGTGGCCCGGGGCAGCATCGCGTACTCGGCGGTGACCCAGCCGAGGCCGGAGCCCTTGCGCCAGCGGGGCACCCCCTCGGTCACGCTGGCCGTGCAGAGCACCCGGGTCGCGCCGAACTCGACGAGCACCGAGCCCTCCGGATGGGTGCTCCAGCCTCGGGTCAGGGTCACCGGCCGGAGTTGGTCGGGCTGTCGCCCGTCGGGTCGCGCCATGCCTGCACCCTATGCGGTCCGGTGATCCACCCGCGCGCTGGTGTCCCACCCGCCGGCCCCGGCGTCGGTCCGGGCTCGGCGTCGGTCCGGTCCCGCGTCGGGTCGGTCCTCAGGCCGGGGCCGTCTGGCGCACCGGCGCCGCGTCGTGGACGCGGAGGAACCCGGCCACCGCCGCCGGCCAGCCGAACTCCTCCGCGCGGGTCCGCGCGGCCCGCCGCCGCTGCGCCTCCGGGCGGGCGACCAGCCGGGTCACCGCCTCGGCGAGGGACTCCCCGGAGCCGTACGCGGCGAGCCCGGCGCGGCCGACCACCTCGGGCAGCGCGCTCGCCGCGTTGACCACCACGGGCGTGCCGCTGGCGAGCGCCTCCAGCCCGGCCAGCCCGAACGTCTCCACCGGGCCGGGGGCGAGCACCACGTCGGCGGTGGCCAGCAGCGCGGCGACGGCGCTCCGGTCGGGCAGGAAACCGGTGAAGGTGACCGGCAGCCCCGCGGCCCGCCGGACCAGCGCCGGCCGCATCGGCCCGTCCCCGGCCATCACCAGCACCGCGCGGACGCCGGACCGGCCGAGCGCGGCCAGCGCGTCGACGGCCAGCTCGGGCCGCTTCTCGTGGGACAACCGGGCACAGTGCACCAGCAGCAGCTCGCCGGGTTCGGCGTAGCGGGCCCGCAGCGCCGGGTCGGCGCGGCCCGGCCCGAAGGTGTCCAGGTCGACGCCGAGCGGGGCCAGGTCCACGTTGCCCGCGCCGATTCGCGCGAACTCCTCCGCCGCCCACCGGGTCGTGCAGACGATCCGGTCGTACGCCAGCGCGCTGCGCCGGTTCAGCCGGTCGGCGAGCGGCCGGCGCAGCGCGCCCGGCACCCCCCACTGGCCGAGCAGCCCGGTCAGCGACTCGTGCGAGACCATCACCGCCGGTACGCCGTGGACGCGAGCCCAGGCGCCGGTCCAGCGCAGCGTGAACCGATCGGAGACCTCCAGCCGGTCCGGGGCCAGCGCGGTCAGCAGCCGGGCCACCCGCCGCCGCCCCACCAGCATCCGGTAACCCCCGCTGTACGGCAGCCGCGGCGCGGCCAGCGTCACGACCCGACCCCAGGGGTGCCGCTCGTCGCCGTCACGCCGGCCCGGAACGACGAGCACCGGCTCGTGTCCGGCCGCGGCGTAGCCCTCGCCGAGGTGGCGCAGCGCGGTCCGCAGCCCACCCGACCGGGCGGTCACGAAGTTCGCCAGGCGCACGATCCGCAGCCCGCCACCGGCCGTGCCGCTGGTCGGGCTCTGCTGGCACCCGGGAACGGTCATGAGGCGGCGGGCAGGCCGACGGCCGGCGCCGCGGCGCGCACCGCCTCGTAGTGCCCGATCAGCTCGTCACCGACCGCGGCCCAGCTGCGCCGCTGCACCGCGGCCCGGGCCGCCCGCCCGTACGCGGCGCGCCGCGACTCGTCCGCCGCCAGCTCGGCCACCGCGGCGGCGAGCGCGTCCGCGTCCTCCGGCGGCACGAGCAGCCCGTTCACGCCCGAGTCCACCAGGTCCAGCGGGCCGCCCGCGGCGGGCGCCACCACCGGCACGCCGCTGGCCAGCGCCTCCTGCACGGTCTGGCCGAAGGTCTCGTGCGGGCCGGTGTGCACGAAGACGTCCAGGCTGGCGTAGAGCCGGGCCAGGTCCTCGCCGTGCTGCACGCCGAGGAAGGTGACCTCGGGCAGGGCCCGCGCCAGCTGCCGGCGGGCCGGGCCGTCGCCGGCCACCACGACCCGCACGCCGGGCAGCCGGGACGCCGCGGCCAGCAGGTCGACCCGCTTCTCCGGTGCCAGCCGCCCGACGTAGCCGACCAGCAGCTCGCCGTTCGGGGCGAGACGGGCCCGCAGCGACGCGGACCGCTTCGCCGGCTGGAACCGGTCCGCGTCCACGCCCCGCCCCCACAGCCAGATCCGCTGCACCCCGTTGGCGATCAGATCCGCGGCGGCCCGGGTGGACGGGGCGAGCGTCCGGCCCGCCGAGTTGTGGATCTCGCGCAGTCGCCGCCAGGCGGCCGCCTCGCCCCAACCGACCCGGTACGCGCGGGCGTACGACGCCACGTCGGTCTGGTAGACCGCCACCGTGGGCAGGCCGTGCCGGGCGGCGAGGGTGGCGGCACGGCCGCCGAGGATGAACGGGCTGGCCAGGTGCACCACGTCCGGTGCGCGGCCCAGCAACTCGCCGGCCAGCCGGGTGGTGGTCGGCACCCCCAGCCGGAAGCCCTGGTAGCGGGGCAGCGGCACGCTGGGGATCCGGATCACCGGATAGGGGAACGCGTCGCTGTCGTGCCCGGCCGCTCCGGGCGGCGCCGGTGCGATGACCACCGGCTGGTGGCCACGGGCGACCAGGTGTTCGGCCGTCCGGACGACGGAGTGCGCGACGCCGTTCACGTCCGGGGGGAACGACTCGGTCACGATGGCGATCCGCATGCCCACACCGTGCGGGTGTCACGGGTGCAGCAGACGACCGGCCGCTGACCGGTCGGCGAACACTGCGGCAAGACCGGGCGCGCCCCGCGCGCCACCCCGTCGCGGCGGCGGGGACCGGTGGGTCGTCAGACCTCGTAGCTCGCGCCGGGCCGGACCACCTCGATCGGGCCGGCGTACGCGGCGGCCGCCGACTCGACGGTGTGCGCCTCGCTGCCCCAGGCGGGCACGAGGTGGGTGAGCAGCAGCCGGCCCACGCCCGCCTTCGTCGCCGCCTCGCCCGCCTCGCGGCCGGTGAGGTGCAGGTCCGGCGGGTTATCCACACCGTCGAGGTAGCTCGCCTCGCACAGGAACACGTCGGCGTCCTGCGCCAGCCGCAGCAGCGCGTCGCAGGGCGCGGTGTCGGAGGAGTAGCAGAGCACCCGGCCCTCGTGCTCCAACCGCACCCCGTACGTCTCGATGGGGTGGTTGACCCGGTCGACGGTGACCGTGAACGGGCCGATGGGGAAGGTGCCGGGCTGCAGGCCGTAGAACTGGTAGACGTCGTCCATCGCGCCGTCGCCGTAGGCCGCCGACAGGCGGTCCGGCGCGCCGGACGGGGCGTAGACCGGCAGGACCGGGTAGGGGCCGTCCGGGGCGTATCGGCGGACCACCACGTACGACACGGCGTCCAGGATGTGGTCGCAGTGCAGGTGGCTGAGGAGGATCGCGTCGGGTGCGTGCAGGCCCGCGTAGCGCTGGAGGCTGGACAGCGAGCCAGGGCCGAAGTCGACCAGCAGCCGGAAGCCGTCGGCCTCGACGAGATAGGCCGAGCAGGGGGACTCCGGGCCGGGGAAACTGCCCGCGCAGCCGAGGACGGTCAGTCGCATCGGGTCGTCTCGCCGTCACGATCCGTAGTCGCTCCGCCGGTGATCGCTCGGCACATGATCTCTACCGACGCGTACGTCACGCTCGGCAGCCTACGCTGACGCACGGGACGGCAAGAATCATCCGCTGGAAGTTGTCACCAACGTGACACCCCCGTCGGCCGGGCGGCCGAGGCCCGTGGGGCCGGTCGGCCGGGTGCCCGTCGTCACTCCCCGTGGCGCACCCTGCCGCCGCCGTCCACCGCCGACCGCGCCGGATGAGACGGGCGCGGGGCGACCACGACCAGCGTGAACGGACCGGGCCGGAGCCCCGACAGCGTCGGTGACCCCGGCCCGGTCCGGCCGTGCGATGTCCGGGCTCAGGCCCAGAGCTGCCCCTCCAGGGCCTCCTCGGCGTCGGCCAGCGTGCCGCCGTACGCCCCGGTGGAGAGGTACTTCCAGCCGCCGTCGGCGACGACGAACGCCACGTCGGCCCGGCGGCCGTCCCGCACCGCCTCGTGCGCCACCGCCAGCGCGGCGTGCAGGATGGCGCCGGTGGAGAAACCCGCGAAGATCCCCTCCACCTCGACCAGCTGTCGGGTACGCAGGACGGCGTCGCGGGTGCCCACCGAGAACCGTCTCGACAACACCGACGCGTCGTACAGCTCCGGCACGTAGCCCTCGTCGATGTTGCGCAGCCCGTAGACCAGCTCGCCGTAGCGCGGCTCCGCGGCGACGACCTGGATGCCGTCGACCTTCTCCCGCAGGTAGCGACCGGTGCCCATCAGCGTGCCCGTGGTGCCCAGACCCGCCACGAAGTGCGTGATCGTCGGCAGGTCGTGCAGCAGCTCCGGCCCGGTCGTCTCGTAGTGCGCCCGGGCGTTCGCCTCGTTGCCGTACTGGTAGAGCATCACCCAGTCGGGGTGCTCCGCGGCGATCTGCTTCGCGGTGGCGACCGCCTGGTTCGACCCACCGGCGGCCGGCGAGAAGATGATCTCCGCGCCGTACATCCGGAGAAGCTGGACCCGCTCGGTCGACACGTTCTCCGGCATCACGCAGACCAGCCGGTAGCCCCGCAGCTTCGCCACCATCGCCAGCGAGATGCCGGTGTTGCCGCTGGTCGGCTCCAGGATCGTGTCACCGGCGCGGAGCCGGCCGGCCTCCTCGGCCGCCCGGACCATGAACAGGGCCGCCCGGTCCTTGATGCTGCCGGTCGGGTTCCGGTCCTCCAGCTTCGCCCACAGCCGCACCGGCGGCGCCCCGTCGGGCACCGTCGGCGAGAGCCGCGGCAGACCCACCAGGGGCGTGCCGCCGCAGGCGTCCAGCAGGCTGTCGTACCGCGCCATGGCGGCCGCCTCAGCGAACGGTGACGGGCGCGGCCCGGTGACCGACCGCGGCCGCCGCCGCGCCGTGCTGGCCCGGCGCCGTCCCGGCGCCCTGCTGGCCCAGCGCCGTCCCGGCGCCAGGCTGGCCGACCGCGGCTGCCGCCGCGCCGTGCTGGCCGATCGCGGCTGCCGCCGCGAAGCCGAACGCGCCGCCGGCGACGGCCGGGAGGATGGTGACGCTGTCGCCGTCGCTGAGCTTGGCGTCCAGCGCGCCGAGGAACCGGACGTCCTCGTCGTTGACGTAGACGTTGACGAAGCGGTGCAGCGCGCCCGCGTCGGTCACCAGCCGGGCCCGCAGGCCGCCGTGCCGGGAGTCCAGGTCGGTGAGCAGGTCGCCCAGGGTGTCGCCGCTGCCTTCGACGACCTTCGCGCCGCCGGTGTAGCTGCGCAGGATGGTGGGGATGCGAACCTCGATGGCCATGATGTCGTGCTCCTTGTCGGGAATGCCTCGATGACGGGTGGACGGTGTTGACGGCGTGGGGTCAGCGGCCGGAACACTCGTAGTCGACCGTCGTCGGGCTCTGCCCGAACATGTAGGACTGGACGGCGTGCGGGTCCACCGCCGCCTCCACGATCCGCACCGGCTCCTCGGTCACCACACCGTCCACGATCCGGAAGGAGCGGATCTCCTCGGTGTCGGGCTCCCGCGTGGAGACGAGCAGGTAGTGCGCGCCCGGCTCACCCGCGAAGGAGACGTCGGTGCGCGACGGGTAGGCCTCGGTGGCGGTGTGCGAGTGATAGATGACGACGGGCTCCTCGTCCCGGTCGTCCATCTCGCGCCACACCCGCAGCTGCTCCATCGAGTCGAACTCGTAGAACGTCATGGAACGCGCGGCGTTGTCCATCGGGATGTGCCGCGTCGGGGTGTCGCTGCCGACCGGGCCGGCGACCACGCCGCACGCCTCGTCCGGGTGGTCCCGGCGCGCGTGGGCGACGATCGCGTCGACGATCGACCGGTCGATGCTCAGCACGGGTCCCAGACTAACGCCTGCCCCGCGCCGACGGCGAAGTGGTCGCGGTCACGCCTCGTCGATCAGCGCGTTGAGCAGGGACTCCTGGAGATAGCCGAGATACGCGTAGACCGACAGTTGGAACACCCGGCTGGAGGTCGGATCCTCCGCGACCGCGTCGTCCAGCTCCTCACCGAGGTCGGTGCCGTCCTTGATCTCCAGCCGGACGCCCATCGCCAGGCGGGCGTCGTTCAACGCGCGCAGCCACGCCTCGGCGGCCTCCGCGTCCAGCCGCACCTCGCCGCCGGACTCGTCGGGCAGCGCGGCGAGGATCGCCCCGGCCTGGTCGATCTTGGCGGTCTTGAGGTCGCCCTCGGTGTAGCGGCGGAACTCGGCGGTGCCCGCCGGGTCGTCCGGGTAGGCGTCGGGGAAGAGCCGGCCGACCACCGGGTCGGTGTGGTCGAAGCCGTCGGTCAGCAGACCGACCACCTCACCGGCGACCTTGCGCAGCACCCGCGCCTCGTCGACGGCGAAGCTGGCGACGTAACGGCCTGCCTGGCGGCGGAACATGCTCACGAGCGGTCCACCGTCGCCCACAGCCCGTACGCGTGCAGCTGCGACGCGTCGTGCTCCATCCGCTCCCGGGCGCCGGTGGAGACGACGGCGCGGCCCTTGTGGTGCACGTCCAGCATCAGCTTCTCGGCCTTCTCCCGGCTGTAGCCGAAGAGCTTCTGGAAGACCCAGGTCACGTACGTCATCAGGTTGACCGGGTCGTCCCACACGATCGTCACCCATTGCCGGTCCGAGACCGGCACCTCTTCGGTGGCCGGCGTCTCGACCGGTGCAACCTGCGGAGCCGCCATGCCCCCCATCGTGCCACCGGTCTCCGGAATCCGAGGAACCGGAACGCCGTCCGGCCGCGGATCTCGGGCGTGGGGCGTGCCGGGCCCGCCGGGACCGCGCCCGAGGGGTGGGCGGGCGGGCCCGGCGGGCCGGACGATCGGGACGCCCTCAGGCGAGCAGGATGCCGTGGTCGACCGCATCGGAGAGCACCACGCCCAGGGAGAGACGGATCACCTCGAACCGCCGCGAGATCTCCCGGGACAGCTCCAGCTCGACCTCGCGCAGCGCTTGCTGGGCCCAGGCCCGCGCGCCGTTGGGGTCGTTGTTGCCCGGGCTCCGCCAGTGCTGCCAGCAGCCGCCGGAGAGGGCGACGGCGACCGGTGGGAGAACCTCGGCGCGGGCGGTGCCCGGGTAGCCGGCGACCGCGTCGACGGCTCCGTCGCCGGTCAGCCCGGCCACGCCGGCCGTGCTGGTGACGAGGAGCACCCGGTCGAGCTCCCGGCCGGAACGTTCCTCGGTCAACCCCCAGCGCATCGCGTGGGAGACCCGCCGGTAGACCCCTTCGGGCAGCGGCGACCCCACGACGCGGGACGAGGCCTCCTCGATGATGCCCCGGACGGCCTGGTCGCACTGGGCGGTGGCCAGCAGCGACAGGGCCTCCATCTCCCGGTCGAGCAGCTGGGGCAGCCCGGCGCAGCCCACCCCGAAGACGATCTCCTGGACCGCGCGGAGATGGATGTTGGCCAGCTCCAGCGCGAGGTGCTGACGGATCCGCTGGGCGCAGGAGCGGGTCAGCCGGTCGAGCAGCTCCGACCAGTCGCCCGGGTCGGCGACCACGGGCACCCGGCCGTGCTCGCCGGGCAGGACCGGTGGGTCGGAACTGGCCCGCCGCAGGCCCTCGTCGACGGCCCAGCCGACCAGGGCGCGGCGGAGGTCGGCCGCGTCGTCGATGCGGTGCGGCGCGAACCAGCGCGCGTCGGCGAGCGTGGGGACCGCGGCGAGCAGGGCGGCGCGGTGCGCCTCCACCGTCACGGTGATCGGGTCGACCGTGGGACCGGGTGAGGGGGACCCGGCCCCGGACGGCGGGACGGACGCCCCCGCGTCCTCCGTACGCGCCGCGCTGTCGGGCCCGGCCCAGCCGGTCGAGCCGGGCGTGACCGCGAAGCAGATCGAGACCGGGGTCCCGGCGAGCTCGGCGAGCAGGGTGAGCTCCGCGGCGGTGAACGTCTGGTCGGCGGCGATCACGAAGAGCAGGCACCCGGCCCGGCCGGCCGCCTCGATCAGCACGCGGGCGCCGGCCACGCCGAGCGCGCCGGTGTCGGGGGTGTCGACCAGGGCGAAGTGCCGCAGCAGCGGCTCGGGCAGACCCAGCTCGACCCGGCGCGGCGGGCGGGCCAGCGCGGGGCCGGCGGCGCCGCGGTCCGCGCCGTAGGCGTGCGGCTGCCGGTAGCCCGGCACGTAGGCCGCGCGGCTGGGCGTCGTCGCGTGCCGCAGCACCAGCCAACTGCCGTCGGGCACACCGAGCAGGGCCGGGTCGAGGTCGAGCAGGGTGGCGAGCACGGCGCGGCGACCGGCGTCGGCCGGCCCGACGGTGAGCACGCCGAGCGATTCGTCCGGCCCCGGGTCGCTCACCCCGAGCCGGGTGGGCAGGGGCGCGCAACGGGGCATGTCGCTCGGCCCCGGCTGGTCGCCGGACATGTCGACGGAGGGGAGCTGACCCGGTTGCATGAGGGCGGCCTCCCGTGACGTGCGAGACCGGCGGCAACCGGCCATGTGGAATATCCGGTGGAGCGATCCGGATGCCGGAAGACTACGAGCGACCGAGGGCCCTGGCGGAACACATCGGATACTCACCAGTAATCGTCAGATTACTCAACTTCGCTGCGTGACGGAGTGCGCGCGGACCGAACTCGATGGATATGCTGCCCGGATGAGTCGGTGGAAGTTCGTCGGCCGCACGGATGAGCTCAACCGTCTGTTGTCGGCGGTGACCAGCACCGAGGGGCGAGGGCTCTTCTTCAGCGGAAACGCGGGCATCGGCAAGAGCCGGCTGCTGCGCGAGGGCGTGTCGGCACTGCCGACCGACCGCTACGCGATCTGGTCCATCGCCGCGAGCGCCACCACCGCGGCACTCCCCTTCGGCGGTCTGGTGCAGGTGCTCCCGGCCGAGCAGCCACAGGGGTTGTCCCCCGCGGGCATCCTGCGCTGGGCCCTGGAGGTGCTCCAGCAGCAGGCGGCCGGGCGGCGCATCGTCCTCGCGATCGACGACGCACACCTGCTGGACCCGCCGTCGGCCGCGCTCGTGCACCTCGTGGCCCGGGCCGAGAACGCCACCGTGATCGGCACCTTCCGCAACGGCGAGCAGATTCCACTGCCGATCCGGGCACTCTGGACCGACGACCTCGTCGACCACGCCGAGCTGAGCCCGATGGCGCCCGCGGAGACCGCCGGGCTGCTCGCCGCCATCCTCGACGGCCCGGTCGACGCCGGCTCCGCCGACCGGCTGGGTCGGCTCTCCGCCGGCAACCCGCTGCTGCTGCGCGAGCTGGTGCACGCCGCCTCCGGTAGCGAGGAGCTGACCCGCACGTACGGGATCTGGAAGTGGACCGGCCGCCTCGAGCTGGCCCCCGACCTGACCGACCTGATCGACACCCGCATCGGTCAGCTGACCCCCGGCGTGCGGGCGGTGGTCGAGCTGGTCGCGTTCGGTGAGCCGCTCGGCCTGCACCTGCTCAACCAGGCCGTCGACCGGGCCGACGTCGAGATGGCCGAGGAACGCGGGCTGATCACGGTGCTCCAGCACGACCGGCGGACCAACGTCCGGCTGGCGCACCCCCTCTACGGCGAGGTGATGCGCCGCCGCTGCCCGGTCAGCCGCACCCGCCGGCTGCAGGCGCACCTCGCCGAGCTGCTGGAACGGGTCGGCACCCGACGCCGCGACGACCTGCTCCGGGTGGCGGTGTGGCGGCTCGACTCGGGCACCGCCCAGGACGCGACGCTGCTGCTCGGCGCGGCCGTGCAGGCGTTCAGCCGCTACGACGTACCCCTGGCGACGCGGCTGGCCCGCGCGGCGCTCGACGCCGGCGGCGGCTTCGACGCGGCGGAGCTGCTGGCGACCATCCTCATGTTCGCCGACCGGCCGGAGGAGGCGATCGAGGTCCTCGACGCGGTCTCCCCCGGCACCGGCGACGGGCGGCGCCTGAGCCGGTGGCTGACCGTCCGTGGCATGGTCACCTACTGGGGCCTGAGCCGCGAGTCCACGGTGGAGGAGATCGCGGCGCGGATCGCCGACCTGACCGACTCAGCCGACCGGGCCCGCGTCCGGGCGTTCGAGGCGATCATGCGGCTGCACCGGCTCGACACCACCACCGCGCTGCGGCTCAGCCAGGGCGTGCTGGACCGCCCCGCGGCCAGCGTCGCCGCCCGCGAGCTGGCCCGCAGCACCATCGCCTACCTGCAGGCGGCCCAGGGGCAGCTGCAGCGCAGCGGCACCGCGATCGCCCAGGTCCACTCCGAGGCGGCCCGGTGGCGGCCCGACATGCCGTACCTCCAACTCGCCCTGGAGCTGGCCCGGGGCACCCGACTCACCCTCGCCGGCGACCTGGCCGGCATCGACGCGATCGTCGCCGACGAGTTCGCCGACCTGGCCGGCGCCGGCGACTTCCGGCTGGGCACCGGCTACCTGGCGATCCTCCAGGCGTACGCGGCGCGGCTGCGCGGCCAGAGCGACGCCGCGCTGCGTACGAGCCTCGGCGCGTGCGCGGTGCTGGCCACCAGCCGGGTCTACGCCGGCCTGGCGCAGGCGGAGCGGGCCCAGGCGGCGGCCCTGCGCGGTGACGCGACGCAGGCCGCTGAGGCGATGGCCGAGGCCGACCGGACCCAGGCCCCCGGCATGGCGGTGCTCTACCCGTGGCTGGAGCAGGCACGCGGGGCGGCGCTCGCCGCGTCCGGCGACCTGCCGGGGGCGGTGAAGCAGCTCACCGAGCTGGTCGACCGGCTGCGCGCGGACGGATTCGCCGGCCATGAGGTGCATGTCCTGCACGACCTGGTGCGGCTGGACCAGGCGGGGGCGCTCATCGGGCCGACCTGCTCCGACGGCAGCCGCCGCACGGTGGCCCAGCGCCTCGCCGAGCTCTCCGAGCGGGTCGACGGGAACCTGCCGCCGCTGCTGGCCCGGCACGCCCGGGCCGCCGTCTCCGGCTCGCCGGCCGACCTGCTGCGGGTGGCCGACGACTTCGCGGCCCTGGAGCTGCACGTCTACGCCGCCGAGGCGGCCGCGACCGCCCTGCACCGGCTGCGGGCGGAGCGGCCGGCGGCGGCCGCCGAGGCCCGGGAACGGCTCGCCGCGCTGCTCGCACGATGTGACGTGGTCCGCACGCCGGCCCTGCGCGCCGGGACCCCGGTGCTGTCCGAGCGGGAGTGGCAGGTGGCCCGGCTCGCCGCCGAGGGGGTCACCAGCCGGGCGATCGCGGACCGTCTCTTCCTCTCCGCCCGCACGGTGGAGAACCACCTCCAGCGGATCTACGCCAAGCTCGGCGTCACCGGCCGGGCGGAGCTGCGGGCCGCGCTGCGGGCGATCCCGGGCCACGAGGACGGGGACGACGGGTGAACTCTAGGCTGAGGCCGTGAGCACCCTTCGCCCCGCGCTGCTGACCGATCACTACGAGCTGACGATGGTCAGCGCCGCCCTGCGGGACGGCACGGCGGACCGTCGCTGCGTGTTCGAGGTGTTCAGCCGCCGCCTGCCGAGCGGCCGACGCTACGGGGTGGTCGCCGGCACCGGACGCCTGATCGAGCTGATCCGGGACTTCCGCTTCGACGAGGCCGAGGTGGACTTCCTGCTCCGCCGGGGGGTCGTCGACGAGCCGGCCGCGGCCTGGCTGCGGGACTACCGCTTCACCGGCGACATCGACGGGTACGCCGAGGGTGAGCTCTTCTTCCCCAACTCACCGGTCCTCACCGTCTCCGGCACCTTCGCCGAGTGCGTGGTGTTGGAGACCCTGGTGCTCTCCGTCCTCAACCACGACAGCGCCGTCGCCGCGGCCGCCGCCCGGATGGTCACCGCCGCCCGCGGGCGCACCCTGATCGAAATGGGCTCGCGCCGCGCCCACGAGGGCGCCGCGGTGGCCGCCGCCCGCGCCGCCTACCTGGCCGGCTTCGGTTTCACCTCCAACCTGGAGGCGGGTCGCCGCTACGGCATCCCCACCGCCGGCACCGCCGCGCACGCGTTCACGCTGCTGCACGACGACGAGCGGACCGCGTTCGCGTCACAGGTCGCCACGCTGGGCAAGGACACGACGCTGCTCGTCGACACGTACGACATCAGCCAGGGCATCCGCAACGCCATCGCGGTGGCGGGCCCCGACCTGCGCGCCGTCCGGATCGACTCCGGTGACCTCGCGGTGATCGCCCAGCAGTCCCGGGAGCTGCTCGACTCGCTCGGCGCCACCGAGACGAAGATCATCGTGTCCGGCGACCTGGACGAGTACGCCATCGCCGCCCTCGCCGCCGAGCCGGTCGACATGTACGGCGCCGGTACGGCCGTCGTCACCGGCTCCGGCGCACCCACCGTCGGTCTCGTCTACAAACTCGTCGAGGTCGACGGCCGGCCGGTGGTGAAGCGGTCCGAGCACAAGGCGACCATCGGCGGGCGCAAGATCGCGGTCCGGCGGCACAAGCCGACCGGGACCGCCACCGAGGAGATCATCGTCCCGCAGGGCGTGCCGGACCGGCAGCCCAACGACCGGCTGCTCCAGCGCTCGTACGTGGTGGGCGGCGAGGCGGCCGAGCTGCCGACGCTGGACGAGTCGCGGGAGCACCTGCGGCAGTGCCTGATCTCCATTCCCTGGGAAGGGTTGAAGCTGTCCGCGGGCGACCCGGCCATCCCGGTCACCGTCGTACCCTCGGCGTGAACGTGGCCTGGTCCCGGACCGGGGCGTGAGGAAGGGAGCACCGATGGGCAGTGCGCTGATCATCGTGGACGTGCAGAACGACTTCTGCGAGGGCGGGTCCCTGGCGGTCGGCGGCGGCGCCGACGTGGCGGCCGGCATCACCCGTCTGCTCGCCGCCGAACCGGGCCGGTGGGACCACGTCGTCGCGACCAAGGACTACCACGTCGACCCGGGCGGGCACTTCGCCGACCAGCCCGACTTCGTCGACAGCTGGCCCCGGCACTGCGTCGTCGGCACCGCCGGCTCCGAGTTCCACCCCGACCTCGACACCGGACGGGTCGAGGAGATCTTCCACAAGGGCGAGCACGCGGCCGCGTACTCCGGCTTCGAGGGGCACGCCGCCGACGGCGAGTGCCTCGCCGACTGGCTGCGCCGCCACGGCGTCGACCGGGTCGACCTGGTCGGCATCGCCACCGACCACTGCGTACGGGCGACCGCCCTGGACGCCGCGCGGGAGGGCTTCGCCACCACCGTGCTCCTGGACCTGACCGCCGGGGTCGCCGCGGACACCACCGACCTGGCGCTGCGATCCCTGGCGGGCGCCGGGGTCACCCTCGACGGCGCACCTGTGATCAGGGCCGCATGACCCGGTAATCGGTTGGCGGTTGTCACACCCGACGCCGAGGATGGCGCGGGAGGTACGGACCATCGTGAACCTGAAGCCTTACCGCGAGACGCTCGCACTGCCCGGTCTCCGGTCGCTGCTGCTGGTGGCCGTGCTCGCGCGGATCCCGCTCACCGCGACCGGGGTGACCCTGACGTTCTACGTCGTCCAGGACCTCGGCCGCGGCTACGGCGCGGCCGGGCTGGTCGGCGCGGCCGTCACCGTCGGCGCGGCGATCGGCGGCCCGCTGCTCGGCCGGCTCATCGACCGCCGGGGGCTGCGGCCGGTGCTCCTGCTCACCGGCATCGTCGAGGCGGTCTTCTGGTCCACCGCACCGTCGCTGTCGTACCTCCTGCTGCTGCCGGCCGCCTTCGTCGCCGGCTCGCTCGCCCTGCCGATCTTCTCCGTGGTCCGCCAGTCCGTCGCCGCGCTGGTGCCCGAGGAGCGGCGCCGCCCGGCGTACGCCCTCGACTCGATGTCGGTGGAGCTGTCGTTCATGGTGGGCCCGGCGCTGGCCGTGGCGCTGGTCACCGCGATCTCGGCACGCACCACCCTCTACCTGGTCGGCGCGGGGATCGTCGCCGCCGGGATCGCGTTCTGGCTGCTCAACCCGCCCACCAGTGGCGTGACCGACCCGACGGCACCGCCCCGCCGGGTGTCCCGCCGGGAATGGGTGACACCCCGGCTGCTGGCCGTGCTGGCGGTGAGCCTCGCCGCCACGCTGGTGCTCGGCGGCACCGACGTCGCCGTCGTCGCCGTGCTGCGGGAGAGCGGCGAGGCCGGCTGGACCGGCGCCGTCCTCGCCATGTGGGCGGTCGCCTCGCTGGCCGGCGGCTTCGCGTACGGGGCGGCGCACCGCCCGGTCTCCCCGCTCGCCCTCATGGCCGCGCTGAGCCTCTGCACCATCCCGGTCGGGCTGGGCGGCGCACACTGGTGGCTGCTCTGCCTCGCCATGATCCCCGCCGGTGCGCTCTGCGCCCCCACGATCGCCGCCACCGCCGACGCGGTCAGCCGCCTCGCCCCGCCCGAGGCGCGCGGCGAGGCGATGGGCCTGCACGGCTCCGCGGTCACCGTCGGCATCGCGGTCGGCGCCCCACTGGCCGGCGCGGTGATCGACGCGTCCGCGCCGGCCTGGGGCTTCGCGGTGACCGGCACCATCGGCGCCCTCGTGGCGCTCGCCGTGCTCCCCCTGGAGCTACGCCGCCGCCGCGCCGGCACCACCGTCCCCGCCGAGCCTGACCTGGACCTGGTCACCACCTCGACCCGCTGAGCCGGACCCGAAGCCAGCCCGACCCCCGGTCCCATCTGGCCGCCGGGCCCGAGCCGGGCGGAGCCCAGGACCCACCCGGCTCGGGGCCCGCAGGCCGGGGAGGCCGGGACCGGGGGACCCGGGAACGGAGGGCCGGGGCCGGGGGCCCGGGGCCGGTGCCGAGGGCCGGGTGCCGGGGGGGCATCCCCATTTCCGGGGCGTGATCGCTCGAGTTCCTGGAAGTCGGGGAGTCCCAGCCACCCGGACACGCCGCCATCCGGAAACCCGAGTGGATCACGCCCGCGAAACCGAGCCGCACGGCCGACCCGACCCAAGCCCGCAGCCGCATGGTGGGGCCGTACGACGGCGACGGGCGCCACCCCTGAGGGGTGACGCCCGTCGTACGCGGTGCGGGTCGGGCGGTCAGGCCCGGTCGATGTTGCTGGCGGTGTCCTCGGTGTAGCTGGCGCCGCCGTCGGACTCGCTGGTGAGCGGCTTGGCACCACCCTCGGGCGGCCCGGCGAGGGTCTGGCCTGCGGCCAGCTCCGGGAACTTCGCGTCGAAGGCCGGCCGCTCGGAGCGGATGCGGGGCATCCGGTCGAAGTTGCGCAGCGGCGGCGGGCAGCTGGTGGCCCACTCGAGCGAGTTGCCGTGGCCCCACGGGTCATTGACCTCGACCACCGGGCCGGTCTTGTACGACTTCCAGCAGTTGTAGATGAACGGCAGCGTGGAGATACCGGTGATGAACGCGCCGATGGTGGAGACCATGTTCAGCGTGGTGAAGCCGTCGCTGGGCAGGTAGTCGGCGTACCGGCGGGGCATGCCCTCGTTGCCGAGCCAGTGCTGCACCAGGAACGTGGTGTGGAAGCCGATCATGGTCAGCCAGAAGTGCACCTTGGCGAGCCGCTCGTCGAGCATCCGGCCGAACATCTTCGGGAACCAGAAGTAGATGCCGGCGAAGACCGCGAACACGATCGTGCCGAAGAGCACGTAGTGGAAGTGCGCGACCACGAAGTACGAGTCGGAGACGTGGAAGTCCAGCGGCGGGCTGGCGAGCAGCACACCGGTGAGACCGCCGAAGAGGAACGTCACCAGGAAGCCGATCGACCAGAGCATGGGCGACTCGAAGCTGACCTGGCCCCGCCACATCGTGCCGATCCAGTTGAAGAACTTCATACCGGTGGGCACGGCGATGAGGAAGCTCAGGAAGCTGAAGAACGGCAGCAGCACCTGGCCGGTGGCGAACATGTGGTGCGCCCAGACGCTCATCGACAGGGCGGCGATGGCGAGGGTCGCGGCGACCAGGCCCTTGTAGCCGAAGATCGGCTTACGGGAGAAGACCGGGATGATCTCGCTGATGATGCCGAAGAACGGCAGCGCGACGATGTACACCTCGGGGTGTCCGAAGAACCAGAAGAGGTGCTGCCACAGCATCGGGCCGCCGGTGGCGGGGTCGTACACGTGGGCGCCGAGGATGCGGTCCGCGGCGAGCGCGAAGAGCGCGGCGGCCAGCAGCGGGAAGACCAGGATGACCAGGAGGCTGGTGACCAGGATGTTCCAGGTGAAGATCGGCATCCGGAACATGGTCATGCCGGGGGCGCGCAGGGTGAGGACCGTGGTGATCATGTTGACCGCACCGAGGATGGTGCCCAGACCGGAGATGGCCAGACCCATGATCCACATGTTGGCGCCGACGCCCGGGGAGTGCTCCACGCTGCTCAGCGGGGCGTACGCGAACCAACCGAAGTCGGCCGCGCCACCGGGGGTGATGAACCCGGCGGTCGCCATGGTGCCGCCGAACAGGTACAGCCAGTAGGCGAAGCTGTTCAGCCGCGGGAACGAGACGTCCGGCGCGCCGATCTGGATCGGCACGATGTAGTTCGCGAAGGCGAACACGATCGGCGTCGCGAAGAACAGCAGCATGATCGTGCCGTGCATGGTGAACAGCTGGTTGTACTGCTCGGGCGACAGGAACTGCAGCCCGGGCCGGGCCAGCTCGGCCCGCATGATCAGGGCCATCAGGCCACCGATCATGAAGAACGCGAACGCGGTGACCATGTACATGATCCCGATCTGCTTCGCGTCCGTGGTCCGCAGCAGCCGCGCGATGGCCGACCCCTTGACCGGCTCTCGGACCGGCCAGGGCCGGGTCACGACCGGCTTGGGTGCGACGGTGGTCACGAGTGGCCTCCGGTTCTCGGTTGTCCCGCTCGGCACGCGTTGATTTTCAGCGGGCCGTCATCCGCAAGGAGGATAGTCCCCGGCAGGTGGCCCTGCCGCGTGGGGTGGCCAGCTACGATCATCGGCCGCGCCGACGAACACCTAGAGCGGGCCGAGCAACAGCCGGTAGTGCTCGCCGAAGATGCGGCCGCCGCGCCCGCGCAGCAGCGGGTCGCGCAGCGCCGGTGGAACGTCCCGGGTCCGGTTGCGGTCCCTGGTCCGGTCCCGCACCCATCGCGTACGCGGACGGCGGCGACTCTCGTACGCGACGAGGGCCGCCTCGACGCTGCCGGCCGCCTTCAGTGACTCGGCGAGCACCACGGCGTCCTCCAGGGCCATCGCCGCACCCTGGGACAGGGTGGGCGCGGTGGCGTGCGCGGCGTCGCCGACGAGCAGCACCCGTCCCCGGTACCAGCGGCCCAGCTCCACCTCGTCGGTGACGCCGACGTGCACCCCCTCGACCGCGTCGAGCACCTCGGGCACCGGCCCCCCGTACGCGCCGAAGAGCTCGCGCAGCCGGGCCACCGGGTCGGCGGGCGCCTCGGTGCCGGCCTCGTCGGCGTAGCAGTGCAGCCGGCCGCCGCCGATCGGCACCACGAGGATCCCGGAGCGCTGGCCGAGCAGCGCGGTCCACTCGGTGACCGGCGGCCCGTCGCGCAGCACCGTGCGGTAGACGACCTGGCCCGCGGGTCGGGGTGGGCCGCCGAGCGCGGCGAGGGTACGCACCGACGAGCGGGGCCCGTCCGCGCCGATGACCAGGTCGTACTCGGCGCTGGTGCCGTCGACGAACGTCACGCCGACGCCGGCCGGGAGCAGGTCGAGGGCGCGCACCTCGGCGCCGTGCCGCACCGCCCCGCCGGCGCCGGTGAGCAGCACCCGGTGCAGTTCGGCCCGGGGCAGCGCCCGGCATTCGCCGACGCCGGCCCAGAGCACGTCCAGGTCGACCTCGCAGAGCGGCGCGCCGTCGGCGTCGAGGAAGCGCTGCCGGTGCACGACGTGCCCGAGGGGGCGGACGGGGCCGTCGAGGTCGAGCCGGCGCAGCGCGCGGGCGGCGTTGCCGGGCAGGTAGAGCCCGGTCTCGTGGGACTCGCCCGGCGGGAGCTTGTCGGTGACGTCGGGACGGAAGCCCGCCATCCGCAACGCCCGGGCCACGGCGAGGCCGGCGATGCCCGCGCCGACGACGAGGATGCGCAGGGGTGAACCACCCATGGTTGCGGTACGCCTCCGGAGGGGATCGGCACGCGTCGGATGCAAGACACTACTCGGCGCAATCGGCGCACACCAGGGCCGATCAGCCCCGGCGGCCGCGCTCCTCGGCGCGGCGCGGGTGTCGCCCGGCCGGGACAGGACTGTCACCTGGGCGGTTCACCGCCGTCGGGTGGCGGACCCCCGCGCCGAAGGGGTCGGCCGGGGAGGCGATTTTCCGGTCACGGTTGCGGAAGGGTTTCAAGGATGTAAATGTATTAGCTAGCGTGGGAGCGCTCCCGTGGTCGGCGGTCGCATCGGCCGCCCCCACTCACCGTCCCGCATCGACCGTCGGCGCCCGGGCAGCGCCACAGCGCTAGGAGCAGCATGAAACGTCGACTTCGGGCCCTGGTGGCCGCCGGCCTGCTGGTCAACGGTTCCATCGTCGCCGTGGCCCTCGGCGGGAGCGCCTCCGCCGACACCCTGATCTGCGAGCAGTACGGCTCGACCGTCATCGGCAACCGCTACGTCGTGCAGAACAACCGGTGGGGCACCAGCGCCCAGCAGTGCATCAACGTCACCGGCACCGGCTTCGAGATCACCACCCAGAACGGCAGCAACCCCACCAACGGCGCGCCGACGGCGTACCCGTCGGTCTTCTTCGGCTGCCACTACACCAACTGCTCACCCGGCACCAACCTGCCGATCCAGGTGAGCCAGATCAGCAGCGCGACCAGCAGCATCAGCTACCGGTACGTCAGCGGCGCCACCTACAACGCCTCGTACGACATCTGGCTCGACCCGTCGCCGAAGACCGACGGGGTGAACCAGATGGAGATCATGATCTGGCTCAACCGGCAGGGCTCCATCCAGCCCATCGGCTCACCGGTCGGCACGGCCACGCTCGCCGGCCGCACCTGGGAGGTCTGGCGGGGCAGCAACGGCTCCAACAACGTCATCTCGTACGTGGCGCCCTCGCCGATCAGCAGCCTGAACTTCAGCGTGCTGGACTTCATCGCCGACGTCCGCAACCGCGGCGCGATCACCAACTCCTGGTACCTGACCAGCATCCAGGCGGGCTTCGAGCCGTGGCAGGGCGGCGTGGGCCTGGCGGTGACCTCGTTCTCGGCCACGGTGAACGGCGGCGGCACGACACCCCCGACCACCCCGCCGCCGGGCGGGACGGGCTGCGCGGTGACCTACACGGCGAACGCCTGGAGCGGCGGGTTCACCGCCGACGTGCAGATCCGCAACACCGGCACGAGCCCGGTCAACGGCTGGACGCTGGCGTACACGCTGCCCGCCGGGCAGCAGGTCACGAACGCCTGGAACGCCACGGTGAACCAGAGCGGCGCCGCGGTGACCGCACGCAACGTGGGCTACAACGGCACCATCGCCCCGGGCGGCACGGCCAGCTTCGGCTACCAGGGGACGCTGAGCGGGGCGTACGCCTCGCCGAGCGCCTTCACCCTCAACGGCGTGGCCTGCTCGCGCGCCTGAGCCGGACGCGGGGTGCGGCGGTGACCGCCGCACCCCGCGTGCGCGGCCCGGGGTCAGACCCGGGTGAGCCGGACCGCGTCGGCGATGACCAGGCCGGCGGCCGAACTCCACCGGCTGACCGCCACCCGGTCGGCGTCCCCGGCGGGCAGCGCGAAGGTGCCGAGGGTGCGCCACTGCCCGCCGTTCGCCCGCTGGTCGACGTAGACGGTGCGGTTGCCGCTGCTGGTGGCGACGATGTAGGGCGTCGCGCCGTTGTAGCCGGAGTTGGCCGGCCACCAGGCGTCGACGCGGTAGTTGCCGGCCGCGGGGACGTTGAAGCGGTACCAGGCCGGGTCGCTCGCGGCGACCGGGTCGGCGTACCGGTAGTCGGCGCCGTAGCGCTGGCCGGAGTACGACGAGACGCCCCAGTTGCCGCTGGCGGTGAACCGGCCGGTGGTGGTGGTGTTGTCCACGACCGACGACCAGGCCGTGCCGCCGCCGGCCATCCGAGCGGCGACGTCGGCCCGCATCACGTTCAGGTCGATGAACGACGGGTCGATCTTGCCGGTGGTGCTGGTCTCCCGGTGCCCCCGGGCGTGGCTGGCGTCCCGGCCGAGCCGGGTGAGCACGGCCGCCGTGGCGACGATCGACGCGTTGTACTGCGCCGCCGTCATCTCCTGGCTGACCCCGTTGTAGTCGATCTCCCACCCGATCATGAGGGTGTTGCCGTCGCCGGCCGGGATCGGTCCGCTGCCGCCGCTGACACCGGCGTGGTTGCAGCGGCCGGCGGAGATGACGTGGAAGACGCCGTGGTAGTCGACCAGCGCCTGGCAGAGCGGCCCGGCGAGGTCGGATCGACCGTTGATGCAGATGTTCAGGGCCGGGTGCGGGTTGGTGGCGCTGGAGGTCGAGGCGGTGTGGTGCCAGAGCACGCCGATCGGGTTGAAGTCACCGGGGCGCATCCGGTTGAGCCAGTCGCCCTCGACCACGACCTGGACGCCGGCGCCCCGCAGCACGTCGACGAGCCAGGGGATGGTGGCCATCAGGCGGCGTCGAGCAGGTCGGCCAGGCACTCGGCCCGGGGCGCGGCGGCGGCCGGGGCGGGCCGGACGGCGGTGGCGGTGAGTGCGGCGGCCAGCAGGGCCGGGACGCCGAGCAGGACCCGGCGGCGCAGACGGACGGATCGGGACGTGGCCATGACGCTCCTTCAGCCGGACGGAGGGGATCAGACGCATCGACGTACGTGATGGCGGGCACGCTACCCGCTCACGTGCGTCGATGTCGATACCCTTCAATCCCTTGGCGCCGGATGAAGGAAATTGCCCGATCAGACGGTGCCGAGCGCGTCGATGTCGCGCATCTCCTCCGCCGTCAGCGAGAACCGGAAGATGTCGGCGTTGGCCCGGATCCGGTCCGGCGTGACGCTCTTCGGGATCGCCACGATCTCGTGGTCGATGTGCCAACGGAGGACCACCTGGGCCGGGGAGACGCCGTGCGCCGACGCGATGCGGCTCAGCACCGGGTCGGACAGGTCACTGGTCTTGAACGGGCTGTAGCCCTCCAGCACGACACCCCGGTCCCGGTGCTCGATGTGCCGCTGCCGGTCGTACAGGAAGGGGCTCCACTTGATCTGGTTGACCGCCGGGTTCTCCTCGGTCGCCTGGATCAGCTCGTCGATCTCCGGCGTGCTGTAGTTGCTCACCCCGATCGCCCGGGTCAGGCTCTCGTCCCGCGCGGCCAGCAGCTCCCGCCACAGCGGGATGCTGTCCCCCGGTGCGGCCGGCGGCCAGTGGATCAGCCACAGGTCCACGTGGTCGGTACCGAGCGCCTCGAGGCTCGCCTCCAGGGTCTCGCGCTCGCGGCCCACCCGGTTCGGCGGCAGCTTCGTGGTGATGAAGAGGTCCTCCCGGCGCAGGTCGCTCTCCCGCACCGCCCGGCCGACCTCCTCCTCGTTGCCGTAGACCGTGGCGGTGTCGATGTGCCGGTAACCGGCGTCGAGCGCCGCCAGCACGGCGTCGTACGCGGACTTACCGGTCGCCTGCCAGGTGCCGAACCCGAGCAGGGGCATCCGGACCTCGCCGGGGAGCAGGACGGTGGGCTGGTCTTCGTGGTCCATGACGACCGTTCTACCCCTCCTCGTCCCCGGCATGCGGCGGAACGGGACCGGCCGGGCCACCAGCGGGTCGGCCCCGGTTGCCGGAGAATGCGGGTGTGGCGGACCCGCTGGACGAGTACCGACGCAGACGGGACGCGGCCCGGACCCCGGAGCCGGTGCCGGAGCGGACCGCACGCCGCCGTGGGCGCGGCGCGGCCCGGTTCGTCATCCAGCAGCACCACGCCCGCAGCCTGCACTGGGACCTGCGGCTGGAGCGGGACGGTGTGCTCGCGTCCTGGGCGGTGCCGCGCGGCCTGCCCCGCGACTCCGGCCGCAACCACCTCGCCGTGCACACCGAGGATCACCCGATGGAGTACCTGGACTTCGCGGGCGAGATCCCGGCCGGTGAATACGGCGGCGGCGCCATGCGGATCCACGACCGGGGGACCTACCGCGCCGAGAAGTGGCGCGACGACGAGGTGATCGTGGTCCTCGACGGGGAGCGCACCTCCGGGCGGTACGTGCTCTTCGCCACCGGCGGCCGGGACGGCCGGGACTGGATGGTCCGCCGCACGGACCCACCGCCGGAGGGCTGGACGAGCATGCCCGAGCTGGTCCGACCGATGCACACCACGCCAGCCGCCCGGCTCCCCCGCGACCAGGACAACTGGGGGTACGAGCTGCGCTGGGACGGCTTCCGCGCGGTCGCGTACGTCTCGGGCGGAAGGCTGCGGCTGCTCTCCGCCACCGACGAGGACGTGACCGGGTCGTACGGCTGGCTGCGGGACCTCGCCGAGACCCTCGCACCGACCGAGGCGGTCCTCGACGGGGTGCTGGTGCGGATCGACGGCGCGGGCCGGGTACGTCCGGCGCCGCCCAAGGCGGGCGCTCGGGTGCCCGCCGGCGCCCAGTACCTGCTCGTCGACCTGCTCTGGCTGGAGGGTGCGAGCTGCGTCGACCTGCCGTACGCGCAGCGCCGTGAACTGCTCGACGGCTTGGCGCTGAACGGTCCGCACTGGCAGACTCCGCCGTGGTTCCCCGGCACCGGCGCCGAGGCGCTGCGCACGGGCCGCGAGCAGGGGCTGCCCGGGGTGGTGGCGAAACGGCTGGACTCGGGCTACGAGCCGGGCCGACGCAGCCGGCGCTGGTTGAGCATCGACGCGAGCTGACGGCGAGGATCGACGTGTACCTGACCCACCTGGAGTGCCCCCGCTGCGGCAAGGAACACCCGGCGGACCGCCCACAGAACCTCTGCGACTGCGGCTCACCGGTGCTGGCCCGCTACGACCTGGCCGCGGTCGCCCGGGCGGTCACCCCGGAGCAGTTCCCGCTGCGCCCCGCCGACCTGTGGCGCTACCGGGAGGTGCTGCCGGTCGCGGACCCCCGGCACGTCACCACGCTCGGCGAGGGATGGACGCCACTGCTGCGCACCCCGCGCTACGGGGCGGAGATCGGCATCCCGGACCTGATGGTCAAGGACGAGGGTCTGACCCCCACCGGCTCCTTCAAGGCCCGGGGCGCCGCGGTCGGCGTCAGCCGCGCCCGCGAGCTGGGCGTCGAACGGATCGCCATGCCGACCAACGGCAACGCCGGGGCGGCGTGGGCGACGTACGCGGCGCGGGCCGGCATGGGCGCGACGATCGTCATGCCGCTCTCCGCGCCGACCATCTGCCGACGCGAGTGCGTGGCCGCCGGCGCCGACCTGAGCCTGGTGGACGGCCTGATCAGCGACGCCGGCCGGCGGGTCGCGGAGCTGGTCGGCGCGTCCGACGGGGCGATCTTCGACGCGGGCACGCTGCGCGAGCCGTACCGGCTCGAAGGCAAGAAGACCATGGGGTACGAGATCGTCGAGCAGCTCGGGTGGCAGGTGCCCGACGTGATCATCTATCCGACCGGCGGTGGGGTCGGCCTGATCGGCATCCACAAGGCGCTGCACGAGCTGCGCGAGCTGGGCTGGGTGGAGGACAAGCTGCCCCGGCTGGTGGCGGTGCAGTCCACCGGCTGCGCGCCGATCGTGCGGGCGTTCGCGGCCGGCGAGGACCGCGCCCAGCCCTGGGTCGACGCGCAGACCGTGGCGTTCGGCATCACCGTGCCGTCCCCGCTCGGTGACGAGCTGATCCTGACGGCCCTGCGGGAGAGCGCCGGCACGGCCGTGGCGGTGACCGACGAGGAGATCCTGGCCGACCTGCGGGACTTCGCCGACCGGGAAGGGCTGCTGCTCTGCCCGGAGGGCGCGGCGTGCCTGACCGCCGCCCGGCAGCTGCGGGCCGGCGGCTGGATCCGGGCCGGCGAGCGGGTCGTGGTGCTCAACACCGGCGCGGGCCTGAAGTACCCGGAGACGGTCGACGTCTCCGGCGTGCCGGTGCTCACCTGACCGGCCCGAGCGGGGCCCCGCCTCGCCGGCCGAGCCGCGCGGGAGCTGACGAGGCCGCCACGCGGGCGGGAACCACCGCGCCGGCCGCCGTCACAGGCCGACGGGGTCGGTGAGTCGCCAGGCGGCGTTGATCAGGCCGATGTGCGACAGCGCCTGCGGCGTGTTGCCGAGGTGCGCCCCGGTGGCCAGGTCGATCTGCTCGCTGAGCAGCCCGAGGTCGTTCGCGTGGCCGGAGACCCGGGTGAACAGCTCCTCGGCGCGCCGCGTCTCGCCGGCCATCGCCAGGCACTCCACCATCCAGTAGGAGCAGAGCACGAAGCCGGCCGGGTCGGTGGACCAGCGCCGGATCAGGCCGTCGGAGGTGCCGAGCTCGCGCTGGACGGCCTCGATGGTCGACCGCATCCGTGGGTTGTTCGGCGACAGGAAGTGCACCACCGGGAGGAAGAGCGCCGAGGCGTCCAGCTCGGCCGAGCCGAACGCGCCGGTGAACGCCCCGATCTCATCGTTCCACGCCTCCCGCAGCACGGTCGCGCGGATCTCGTCCCGGACCGCGGCCCACCGGCGCGGGTCGGCGCGCTCCCCCAACCGGTCGGCCAGCCGCACGGCGCTGTCCATCGCCACCCAGCAGAGCACCTTGGACGACACGTAGTGCCGCTCGTCCTCCCGGGTCTCCCACATTCCCTGGTCCGGCAGCCACCAGGAGCTCGCCACCTGCTCGGTCAGCCCGAGCACCATGTCCCGCAGCTTGTGGTCGAAGGTGCCGCCCAGGTGGTCCCGCAGTCGCCAGATGGCGGAGAGGACCTCGCCGGGCACGTCGAGCTGACGCTGCCGCCAGGCGTCGTTGCCGATCCGCACCGGCACGCTGCCGGCGTAGCCGGACAGGTGCGGGCAGGTGTGCTCGCTGAGGTCCCGCTCCCCCTCCAACCCGAACAGGACCGGCACCGGGTCGTCGCCGATCCGCCCGATCGACCGGCTCACCCACTCGAAGAGCCGGGACGTCTCGTGCGGGCAGGCCGCCACCCACAGTGCCCGCATGGTCATCGCGAAGTCGCGCAGCCACGAGTAGCGGTAGTCGTAGTTGCGCTCCCCGCCGACCAGTTCGGGCAGGGACGTGGTCAGCGCGGCGGCGACCGCCCCGCTGCGGCCGTACGTGAGGCCGGTCAGCACCGTCGCGCTGGGCCGGACCAGGTCGGGGTACCGGCCCGGGTACCGGTGCGTCTCGCGGAACGACTCCCACGCCCAGGTCGTCTCCTGCAGCGCGGCCGACGCGTCGAGCCGGGCCGGCGGGTCCCCGTAGGCCGGCGCGTACGCCAGGTCGAAGGTGACGACCTGGCCGGCGGAGACCTCGAACTCCTCCCGGACGCTGTCCTCCCCCGCGCGCAGCGGCAGGTCGCCGGCCCGCAGCACCAGCGTGGTCGGGCCGGCGGTGGCGAGCACCTCGCCGTCGGCCTGCTGGCGGAGGTACGGGGTGAGCAGCCCGTGCTCCGGTCGCGGCGTGAAGTCCAGGGCCATGCGGACCCGTCCGTTGAGCCCCTTCACCTCCCGGAGCAGGACGGCGGGCGAGTTGAGCCCGAGGTCGTGTCCGCGTACGCCGTCTCCGGCGGCCAGCGCGTCGGTGACCGCCACGCTCCCCTCCGGTGTGTGGTGCACGGTCCGCAGCACCAGCGTGTCCGGCAGGTATTCCCGCTCGACCCGGTGGCCGGGTCGGCCGGCGCCGACCGGGGCCAGCCGGTAGTGGCCGGCGCGGGGGCTGAGCAGCCGGGCGAAGACGGCGGTGCCGTCGAACCGCGCCGGGCACCACCAGTCGACGGACCCGTCCCGGCTGACCAGCGCGCCTGAGCGGCAGTCGGAGAGGAATCCGTAGTCGGCGATCGCCGGCTGCTCCACCCGCTGCGGGTACCCGCAACGAGCCGGAACAGACCGACCCACGCCGGGTCGACCCGTTGTCCGTGACGGCGGCTCAGCGCGGCGGTTCGTCCTCGCCGGCGGCCTCGGCGGCGTCCGCCTCCTGCTTGGTGTGGTGCACCGCCTGGTCGGCGTGCTCCGGGGGGCCGTAGACGGTGTAGAGCACGAGCGGGTTGGGGCCGGTGTTGACGAAGTTGTGCTTCGTGCCGGCCGGTACGACCACCAGGTCGCCCTGGACGACCTCACGCTTCTCACCGGCGACCCGGGCCTCGCCGGTGCCACTCACGAAGGTCAGGATCTGGTCGATCCCCTCGTGGACCTCCTCGCCGATCTCGCCGCCCGGCGGAATGGTCATGATCACCAACTGGGTGTTCTGCCCGGTCCACAGGACCCGCCGGAAATCGGGGCTCTTCTCGGCGACGGTCGCGATCGTGAAATGCTCCATGACCGCCTCATACCCGTTGCGACGCCGCGCCACGCCGGGACTGTCAGATGGTGGAATTCCCCACTCGGTGGAGGTTTGGATCCGCGTCGGGCGGGGATCGACAACTTCGACCGGCACTGTGGCCGGTCGAGCCAGGTCCCCGCTGGCGTACCGCCGTACGGCTGCGTTGGTGGGAGACGGCCAGAGCGCGGCGACGTTCCGACCGAGGTCGGGCGGCGCCGTGCGCTCGTCCGCGCCGAGGTCGGCGTGCCCTGCGGCGTCAGGCCGGCACCGAGGTGGAACGGGCCACGCAGGTCGAAGCAGCGCGGTCAGTCGTCCGGCTCGGAGACCGGCTCGCCACCCAGGCAGCGCACCTTCAACTCGTGCTCCCCCGCCGCCCCCTCGAAGCGGACCTCCACGTCGTCGTCCGGCCCCCGGTCGACGTCCCGCACCCGGAAACCCTGCGCGGGCGCCCAGGACACCAGCCGTACGCCCTGCGGGGTGCACTCGGCGACCGCCGAGCCGCCGGCGGTGGCGAAGCTCCGCCGGACGCCCGCGCCGGTCGACGCCACCGGCGGGGCGGACCCGGAGGCGGACGGAACGTCAGCCGTCGGCGCGGCGGTCGACGGGGCGCTCGGCGGGGGCACCGGGTCGGCCTCCAGCGCGCGGGCGATCTCCTCCTCGCTGCGCACCCCGCCCGGCGTGCCGGTGATGCTCTCCCCCACCAACCGGATCGCACCCACCCCGATCAGCGTGGCCACCGCGGCGGTGGCCAGCCACCCGGCGACGACGAGGAGCGAACGGCGAGGCATCCACCGAGTCTGCCCGACCGGAGGTTGGCACCGGCACAGCGGGACGCTAAGGGACGGTTAACGGCGCTGCCGCCCGCCTCGGTCAGTGGTTAACCTGCGAGGGTGGCCCGCCTGCTGCTCATCGAGGACGACCTCACCATCCGGACGCCGCTGATCCGGGCGCTGCGCGAGCGGGGGCACGCGGTGGCGGCCGCCTCGACCGCGATGGCCGGGCTGCGCGACGCCCTCGACGACCGGCCCGACCTGGTCGTGCTCGACCTGGGTCTGCCCGATCTGGACGGTCGGGAGCTGCTGCGGATGCTGCGCGCGGTCAGCGCGGTGCCGGTCATCGTGGCCACCGCCCGCGACGACGAGACCGAGATCGTCCGGGTGCTCGACGCGGGCGCCGACGACTACGTGGTGAAGCCGTTCACGGCCGCGCAGCTCGACGCCCGGGCCCGCGCGGTGCTCCGCCGCGGGCCGTCCGGCGCCGGCGCACCCGACCCGACGCTCGTCGTTGGCGGGCTGCGCGTCGACCCCCGGTCCCGGCAGGTGACGCTCGACGGCGCGCCGGTCGAGTTGACCCCGCGCGAGTTCGACCTGCTGCACCACCTCGCCGCCCGCCCCGGCCAGGTCGTCACCAAGCGGGAACTGCTCACCGAGGTGTGGCAGATCCCCTACGGCGGCGCCGACAAGACCGTCGACGTGCACCTGTCCTGGCTGCGCCGCAAGCTCGGCGAGACGGCTCAGGAACCGCGCTACCTGCACACCGTGCGCGGCGTCGGGGTCCGCCTCGACCCGCCGGGGGCGACCGGGTGAGGGCCCGACTCGCCCTGCTGGTGGCCGCCGTCAGCGTGCTCACCCTCGTCGCGTTCCTGGTGCCCCTGGCGTTGCTCGTGCGGACCGTCGCCGAGGACCGCGCCACCGTCCGGGCCACCGCCGACGCGCAGAGCCTCGTGCCCGTCGTGGGCACCGCCGACGCGGCGACGATCCGGCTGACCGTCGAGCAGCTGGCTGCCGACTCCGGCCGGCCGGTGAGCGTCTACCTGCCCGACGGCACCGTGCTCGGCGCGCCCGTGCCGCGTACCGCGGCGGTGGCCCTCGCCTCCCGCGGCCAGAGCCTCACCGGCGAGTCGGCGGCGGGACGCGAGGTCGTCATCGCCGTACAGGGCCGGTCGGACGGCACCGGCGTGATCCGGGTGGAGGTGCCGCGGGCCGAGCTGACCGCCGGGGTGACCCGGGCCTGGCTGGTGCTCGCCCTGCTCGGCCTGCTGCTGGTCCTGATCGGGCTGCTGGTCGCCGACCGGCTGGCCCGCACCCTGGTCCGCCCCATCGACGCGCTGTCGGCCGTGTCGCACCGGCTGGCCAACGCGGAGCTGGACGCCCGGGTCACGCCGTCCGGCCCGGCCGAGCTGCGCGAGGTGGCCGGCGCGCTCAACCACCTCGCCGGCCGGATCCAGGTGCTGCTGGTGCAGGAACGCGAGCAGGTGGCGGACCTCTCCCACCGGCTGCGGACCCCGTTGACCGCGCTGCGGTTGGAGGCGGAGTCGCTGCGTGACCCGCAGGACGCGGCCCGGGTCACCGCCGCCGTCGACGGGCTGGAACGGGCCGTGACGGGTCTGATCCGGCAGGCCCGGTGGCGACGGTCGCCGGAGGCGGGGCCGGCCGGCTCGGACGCCGCCGAGATCGTCGGCGAGCGGGTCGCCTTCTGGTCGGTGCTCGCCGAGGACACCGGGCGCGCGCTGACGCTGGACCTCGCGCCCGGCCCGCTCCCGGTCGGCGTACCCGGCGACGAGTTGGCCGCGGCGGTGGACGCCCTGCTCGGGAACGTCTTCGCGCACACGCCGGACGGCACCCCGTTCACCGTCCGGTTGGCCCGCGACGAGGGCCAGGTGGTGCTGACCGTGGCCGACCAGGGGCCGGGCATGCCGGTCGACGCCGTCCGCCGGGGCGCGAGCGCGGCCGGCTCCACGGGCCTCGGCCTGGACATCGCCCGCCGAGCGGCGCAGGCCGCGGGTGGCCGCCTGGAGCTGCGCGGCGGCGGGAACGGCGGGGCCGAGGTGCTGCTGCGGTTGGGCCCGCCGACGGCTTAGCCCCGCCTTAACGTCCGCACAGCGCGGTGCTATCCCCGCACCGCCGATCCTCGGAGACAACAACCGAGGAGAGGTGGACATCATGAAGCGCAGCGCGATCCTCCTGGCGTCGGCCGGCGGCGCCGCCGTCCTGGCCGTGGCCGGAGTGGCCGTCGGGGTCACCGCCGCCGACGGGGACCGGGCCCGGGGCACCACCCTGGCCGCCGCGACGGTCGACCCGACCGACACGGCCACCCCGACGGACCGCGCCACCCCGGACGACAGCGCCACCGCCGGCACCCCGAGCGGCACCCCGACCACCGGTGGCACCTCGGCCCCGCCCGCCGGCACCGGCGGTGACCGGGTGGACCAGCAGCGGGCCGGCGAGATCGCGCTCGCCCGGGTGGGTGGTGGAGAGATCGTGGAGATCGAGGCCGAGCAGGAGCACGGCCGCCCGGTGTGGAGCGTGGAGATCATCAACGGGAACACCGAGCACGACGTCGACGTGGACCGGGACAGCGGCGCGGTGCTGCGGGCCGAGCAGGAGGCGGCCGACGACGATGACGATGACCGTCACGGCGACCGCGACGACGATGACGACAAGGACGACGACGACTGATCCGGCCACCCCTCGGCCCGCGCGCACTCCGCCCCGGTCCTCCCCCAGCGGGAGGACCGGGGCGGCCGCGTCCGCGGGTCGGCGCCGGTCCCGACCGGCGGTGGTGGTGTCGGGCATGCGAACCGCCGGGGCCTGTCAACGGATCGACATGTCTGGCTACCCTGAACTATGGTGCCCGCCCACGAGGGCCGGGCGGCGGAACCGCTCTACCGCCCTGTCCTCGCCTGTCGACGGGGTGAGTTGGAGGCCCTGGCCCACCTCGACGCCACCGCCGCCGCGCTGATCGCGCCGGTCCTCGACGCCACCGTCGTCGACCGGTCCATGGTGGACTCACTGGCCCGATTACCGGCCGAGCTGCTCCCGGCCGTCGACGTGTCCGCGCTGCCGGCCACGCCGGAGACCGACCCGGTCCGCTGGGGCGTACCGCTGGTGCCGGTCGTCGGGCTCGCCGAGAGCGACCGGCGGCTGGCCGCGCACGGCGTCACCGCCCGGGCGTACGCGCGGCGGGCGGTGATCCGGTTGCGCGCCGGCCGGGACCGGAGCGGCCCGGACGCGACGACGTCGGCGGTCGAGCGGATCTGGCGCGGCACCGCGCTGGTTCCCGAGCAGTGTGACCTGCTGGTGGACGCCGGTGACGTGTGCTGCCCGGCGGACGTCCGGCTGGCCGAGGCGCGGGTACGCCGGCTGCTGGACTGGGCCCGGCGGCACGCCTGGCGGACGGTGACGGTGGCGGCGGGCGGCCTGCCGCCCACCCTGAACCGGCTCGCGGTCGACGAGCCGGTGCGGTTGGACCGCTGGGACTGGTTGCTCTGGCAGCGGCTGGCCGACCTCGGCGCAGGCTACGGAGACTACGGCGTGGGCCCGGCGCTGCCGGGGGCCGGGCAGCCGGGCGACCGGCTGTTCACGCTCTGCTACACCACGGACGGCGCGTGGTGGATCTACCGCTGGTCGCGGCGGGGCGGCCGGGGCGACGACCGGTTCGCGGACCTGTGCCGCACCATCGTGTCCGCCCCGCACTGGCCCACCGACGGGGCGTCGTTCTCCTGGGGCGACCACGAGATCCTCCGCCGTGCCCGACGGGTCGCGGGCGCGGGGTCGGTGAACAGCTGGACGGCCTGGGGCACCTCCCACCACCTGGCGGAGGTGCTGGCCGCGCTGCGGCACCCGGCGCGGCACGCCCCACTCGGGCCGCGCCGGGCCGGGTCGGCCGGTGGTCGGCCGACCCGGCCGCCGCGTGGCGGCGAGAGCCGGCGGGCCGGCTGACGCGCCCTACTGCTTCTCGGTGAACCCGAACTGGACGATGCCTTCGTCGTCGACCGTCGCGTCGACCGAGGCGTCGCCGAGGATCTCGGCGGCGTCGGCGTCGAGGAAGATGCGCGCGCCCTGGTTGTCCACCACCTGGTCGCCCTGGACCGGCTCGGAGACCAGCTCCACGGTGAGCGAACCCGCGTCGGCGTCGGCGGCGATGCGCACTCCACCGTCCTCGGCGACGTCCTGCTGGTTGGCGAGGTCACGGATGACCAGGACGGCGTTGTCGGTCATGGTGAGCATGCGGAACTCCTCGTGGATTCTCTCGGATCGCGGTCGGAACGGCGCAGACCGGGAATGGCCCGCGTCCGGGGCGCACGTGGGAGGTGGTCGCGGCCCGACCTCGTCGCGACCGCGTCGGGGCAGCGAGAAGGGGCCCCTCACCGCCTACGGTGCCCGCTGCCGGGCCATCCGTCAAATAGAGGCCCGTCAGTCGAGAGCGGCGTCCCGCGCGAGCAGATCGCGAATTTCCCGCGCCGCCGCGCGGCCGGCCCGGTTGGCGCCGATCGTGCTGGCCGAGGGCCCGTACCCGACGAGGTGGATCCGCTCGTCGGCGACCACTCGGGTGCCGTCGAGGGTGATGCCACCGCCCGGAGCGCGCAGCCGCAGCGGGGCGAGATGATCGAGCGCGGCCCGGAAACCGGTGCACCAGAGGATCATGTCGGCGGGCACGAAACGACCGTCGTCCCAGGTGACGCCGTCCGGCGTGATCCGGTCGAACATGGGTAGACGATTCAGCACGCCCCGCTCGCGGAGGCGGCGCACCTCGGCCGTGACCGGCAGTCCGGTGACCCCGACGACGCTGGTCGGCGGGCGTCCCGTGCGTACCCGCTCCTCGACCAGGGCGACGGCCGCACGGCCCTGCTCCGGGCCGAACTCGCCGTCGCGGAAGTCCGGCGGCCGGCGGCTCACCCAGGTCGCGTCGGCGGCGACGGTGGAGACCTCGCCGAGCAGTTGGACGGCGGACGTCCCGGCCCCGACCACGACGACCCGCTTGCCGGCGAACTCGGCCGGCCCCCGGTAGTCGGCGGTGTGCAGTTGGCGGCCCCGGAACGACGCCCGGCCGGGGTAGTGCGGCCAGAAGGGGCGGGTCCAGGTGCCGGTGGCGTTGACCAGGGCGCGGGCGGTCCAGCTGCCCTGGTCGGTCTGCACGTCCAGCCGGCCGTCGGGCAGCGGGTGGACCGCCGTCACCCGGACCGGGCGGCGCACCGGCAGGTCGAACTCCCGCTCGTACGCGGCGAAGTAGTCGGTCACCACCCGGGCGGCCTGCTCGTGCGGGCCGGCCGCGGGGAAGGGCATCGCGGGCAACTCGTGGAAGCCGTGGACCCGCTCGACGGTCAGCGTCGGCCAGCGGTGCCGCCACGCCCCGCCCGGGCCGTCGTCGGCGTCCAGCACGACGAACCCCGGGCCGGGGGCGAAGCCGGTGCGGCGCAGGTGGTACGCGACGGAGAGGCCCGCCTGACCGGCGCCGATGACCACCACGTCGACGGTGCGAGGGTCCATGTCCCGTGCAACAGCGACGGCCCGAGGGCTGTGCCCGTTGTCGCCGTCACCCCGATCACAGCCTGCCCGGGTGCTCGCTAGCCTTTTTCCCTGACATCAGCTGTTTTGTCCATAAGCTGACACCATGACAGACTTCCGCCGCTACGTCGCCGAGTTCATCGGCACCTTCCTGCTGGTCTTTTTCGGCGTGGGCAGCGCGGTCGCGGCGCGGGTCCAGGGCGGCGTGGTGGTGGTCTCCCTCGCCTTCGGGCTCGTCCTGCTCGCGCTCGTCTACACCATCGGTCCGCTCTCCGGCAGTCACGTGAACCCGGCTGTCACCCTCGGCGTGCTGATCTCCGGCAAGATCTCGCTGGTCGGGGCGGTCGCGTACTGGGTCGCGCAGTTTCTCGGGGGCATCCTCGGGGCGTTCCTGCTGTGGGTGCTCACCCGATGGGGTGACGTCGTGGACCAGACCGGTGCGCTCGGCAGCAACGGCTACGGCGCGCACATCAACCGGGGCGGTGCGGCCCTGCTGGAGCTGGTGCTGACGTTCCTGCTCGTGCTGGTCGTGCTCGTGGCGAGCGCCCGGCTCGATCACGCGGCCGTCTCCGGCGTCGCGATCGGTCTGGCGCTCGCCGCCACGCAGCTGGTCGGCCTCACCCTGACCGGCGCCTCGGTGAACCCGGCCCGGTCTCTGGGCCCGGCGCTCTTCGAGGGCGGCGTGGCGCTGCGCCAACTGTGGGTGTTCATCGTCTTCCCGCTGCTCGGCGGGGCGCTCGCCGCGCTGGTGGCGCCACTGATCATCCGTGGCGACGGCCGCTACTGGGGTGGCGAGGAACGGCCCGAGCGGCCGGGCCCGGCGGTGCCGTCGGCCTGATCCCGCCACCACTCCGGGGCGGTGCGGCGAAAACTTTCGGTGCCAGCCCTTTCCTGGCGATAATCTCCATGACAGCATCGGCGGATGCATCGACGTCTCTTCCCCCGGTCGCTCGCGCTGGTCGCGCTGGTCGCCGTCACGGCCACCGTCGGCGCCTCCGGGGCCACCGCCGACGCACCGCCACCGGCGGTCACCCGGCTGCACGCGACCATCGACGCGGTCCTCGCCGACGCGCGGCTGGCCGGGGCGCAGGCCTCAGTGGTCGTCGTCGACACCACCACGGGTCAGAAGCTCTACGACCGCAACGGCGACCGCCGGCTGGTGCCCGCCTCGAACACCAAGCTGCTCACCTCCACCGCCGCCCTGGCGCTGCTCGGGCCCGGCCACCGCCTCACCACCGACGTGCTCGGCGGCGGCCAGCGACGCGCCGGCGGCGTGCTCGCCGGCGACCTCTACCTGCGCGGCGGCGGCGACCCCACCATGCTCGCCGACGACTACGACGGCCTCGCCAAGCAGGTCGCGGCCGCGGGCGTGCGGGTCGTGACGGGCGACCTGGTGGCCGACGACACCCGCTACGACCGCAACCGGCTCGGGCCGGACTGGACGTGGGACGACGAGCCGTACTACTACGCGGCGCAGGTCTCCGCGCTCACCGTCGCGCCGGACACCGACTACGACGCGGGCACCGTGATCGTCCACGCGGCCCCCGGGCGGACCGCCGGCTCCCCGCCGGTCATCACCACCACCCCGCCGACCGACTACCTGCGGTTCGAGAACCGCGCCGAGACGGTCGCCGACGGGGAGACGTCGATCTCCTTCACCCGCGAGCACGGCGGCAACACCGTCGTGGTCACCGGAAAGATCGCCGTCGGGGACGAGCCGGCCAGTGACTGGGTGCCGGTCTGGGAGCCGACCGGGTACGCGGCCGACGTGTTCCGGGCGGCGCTGCGCCGCCACGGTGTGCGCGTTCTCGGCGAGACGGTGCTGGGCCGGGCCACTCCCGCGGCCGCGACCGCCGTGGCCCGGCACGACTCCATGCCATTGGCCGAGCTGATGGTGCCGTTCCTCAAGCTCTCCAACAACGGCCACGCCGAGGTGCTGACCAAGGAGATCGGCCGGGTACGCTCCGGCGCCGGCACCTGGTCCGCCGGGCTCTCGGCCATCAACGGGTACGCCGCACGCGTCGGCGTGGACACCGGCGCGCTGCGCCAGCGCGACGGCTCCGGGCTCTCCCGGCGCAACCTCGTTGCGGCGGACGAGTTCGTGGACCTGCTCGCCGCCGTGCGCGCCGAACCCTGGTTCGACGCCTGGTACGCCGCGCTCCCGATCGCCGGCGAGGCCGGACGCTTCGTGGGTGGCACGCTGCGCAGCCGGATGGCGGGCACCGCCGCGGCGGGGAAGGTGCACGCCAAGACGGGCAGCCTCACCGGGGCCTCCGGCCTCTCCGGCTACGCGACCGACGCCGACGGCCGGGTGCTGGCGTTCTCCATCCTGCTCAACAACTACCTGACCTCCTCGGTGAAGGGGCTGGAGGACCAGATCGCGGTCGCGCTCGCCTCGTACAGCGAGAAGAGCACGACCGCGGCGCGCGTCTCGCCTTCCGCGGTGCCCGACGCCGCCGGGCCGGAGGGGTTGGAGTGCTCCTGGGTCAAGCCGATCGCCTGCTGAACCGCCGCGTGGGCCGGGGCGGCCCGGCCCACGCGGACCCGGCGGCGGACCGCCCGGTCAGGCGACGGGCCGGGTGGGCACCGGCGCCGCCGGGTCCCCGCGCTCGATGAGCGCGGCGATCTCGGCGTCGCGCAACCCACGCAGCGCCAGCACCCGGGTGCCCCAGCGGTGCAGCCGGCACGGGTGCGGGCTCGCGTCGTTGCGGCAGACCGTGCCGCCCGACCAGCGCCGCGGCGCGTGCACCACGACCGCCCGCACCGCGAACTGGGCGTCCTCGCCGGTCACGTACGGCGGCAGCGGGATCTCCCGGAGCACGTCGCCGGGCGGGTCTCCCGCACCGGTCGGGGTGCTGGGACGGGCTCGGCGGACGGTGCTGCTGCTCATCTGCGGTGCCTCCACACAGGACGGTCAGACGGGGACAGCAGAAAGTTACGCCGACATGGACGCAGCGCGACGGACAAACTGTCCCGGCCGTCTAGACCCGTTCGAGCACCACCACCGGGATCTCCCGGTCGGTCTTGGTCTGGTAGTCGTCGTACGCCGGCCAGATCTTCGCCATCGTCGCCCACAGCCCCGGCCGCTCCCGGTCAGTGGCGGTGCGGGCCCGCGCGGTGAAGCGCTCGCCGGCCACCTGCACGTCCACCTCCGGGTTCGCGAGCAGGTTGAGATACCACGCCGGATGCTCCGGGGCACCGCCCTGCGACGCGACGACCAGATAGTCGTCACCGTCGCGCCCGTAGATGAGGGCGGTGCGGCGCAGCTTGCCGCTGCGCCGGCCGCGAGTGGTCAGCAGCAGCGTGAAGACGCCGGGCCGCCATTCGTGCCCGTCGGCCCCGTCCGTGTCCAGGTAGCGGCGGATGTGGTCGGCGACCCAACCCGCCGGGCTGTCCAAAACCTGCTCGCTGGAGGTCATCGGCACGCTCCTCTTCGGCTGCTCGCGGTCGTCGCGCCCACGCTACTCCGGCGGGCCCGGGTCGGCCCGCCGAAGCGCGTGGGCCGGCGGAGCGCGCGCGGCGGAGGCGGGAACGCGGACCGCCGAGGCGCCGGCCGGTCAGCGCAGCGCCACAGCCTGCAGGCCGACGTTGCCGCAGCCCCGGCCGAAGACCGCCTCGGTGGTCCAACTGATCAGCAACCGGGCCCCCTTGGGGGCGCGGAACCGCATCGTGAACTCGGCGCTGCGGCTGGTGTGCGGGTCCTCCAGGCGCAGGGTCGTGGCCGGACCACCGGTCGAGAGGCGGACCTCCAGCCGACCGCGGGCCATCCAGAGCCCGGCGTAGAGCCGCACCGTGCGGAGCTCACCGCTGCCGGCGACGGCCAGCGAGAACCCGTTGCCGGCGCCGCAGGTGAAGACCCCCGTCGAGGTGGCGTGGGCCGACCGCACCGACCCGCCGTCCCGCCAGCTGAAGACCTCCTGGTTGCCGTCCCAGTTGCCGCGCCGGCCCCGCCCGCCCTGGTCGAGGATCTCGCCGGTCCCGCCCCGCTTGCGCACCGTCGAGTTGCCCCGCAACCCCCAGTGCACCCAGTCCCGGGAACCGGCGGCGGTCAGGTCGACCTCCGCCGGGATGTCCCGCTGGCTGACGCTGAGCTGCGGCGACGCGGACGCGGACGCGGGGGCGCTCGGGGTCGGGCTGGGCGGCGGGCTCGGCGGGCGCTGCCGGGGCCGCAGACCGGGGGCGGCCGGCCCGGGGTCGCTCCGGTTGGCCTCGACCGCCGGATAGCCGGTCGGACGACCGACCTCCGCGGGCACCCCGGCGGGCGGCTCCGGCTCGGAACCGGGACGGGTCCCGACGTACGCGAGCAGGCCGGTGAGGCCGGTCAGCAGCACGAGCCCGGAGAGCACCCAGCGCCGCGGCGCGCCCGGACGGATCGACCGCCCGAGGGCGGCGCGCGCCCGGCGTGCCACGGATGTGTTCGACCGGTGTCGGGCGGCTGTGGCGGCGGTGCGACGGCCGGCTCCCCGACCGGACGCATCCGTGCCCGTCCGGGTGAAGTCCTCCTCCGCCACCGGCCCTCCACATAACACCGGCCGCCTCCGGACCGGTGGCGTGCGTGACCCGCACGGCTCGCCCGCCGCGCATGGCTCGATCCCACCGGAAACCGGACGGTCGACGTGTCCAGTCCGTCAGCGCACGGTAGCGGACATCGACCGGAAGCGGAATCGCGGGCCGGGTACGGAAAGGCGTGCGCCGACGCGCGGACCCTCAGCCGACCTCGAAACCCAGCGCCCGGGCGATCAGCACCGCCTGCTCCTGATCCACGATCGCGCCGGCCCGCTCGACGGAGAGCGGGTCGAGCGCGCTCAGGTCGCTGCCGCGCAGGTCCGCCCCGCCCAGGCGGCACCCGCGCAACTGCGCGCCGGAGAGGTCCACCCCGGTGACCGTTGCGCCGGTCAGGTCGGCCCCGGTCAGGTCGGCCTCGCGCATCCGGACGTCGGTGAGGCGTATGCCGCGAAGGTCGGCGCCGGGCAACCCGACGAAGGACCAGTCGCCTCCGGAGACGGCCAGCGGACGCAGGTCGCACTGCTCGAACGTGCTGCCGACCAGCTTGCAGCCGGTGAAGTCGGCCTCGAAGAGGTTGCACCGGGCGAACGTGCAGCGGGTGAACGCCGAGTCGGTGTGCCGGGAGGCGTTGAACTGCACGTTGCCGAAGGTGCACTCGGTGAAGACCGCGCCGCGGCTGACCGCCTCGGTCAGGTCGACCCAAAAGAACTCGCAGCGGACGAAGCGTCGGTCGGCCAGATCCTCCGCGTACCAGTCCTCGTCGCGGAAGGTCGTGTCCTCGGTCAGCTCCGGCATCCGGTCAGGCTAGTGGGCACCACCGACGGTCTGACCCTTCCGGTACGGCCGAACCGGCGAGTAGGTTCGGCGACGTGAGTGTGGCGCGGAGCATCGACCCGGACCAGATCGGCTTCGACCCGGCGCGGCTGGCGCGGATCGACGAGCACTTCGGCAGATACGTCGACGACGGCCGGCTCGCCGGCTGGCAGACGGTGGTCACCCGGCGCGGCGAAGTGGTCCACTCGACCACGTACGGGCTGCGTGACGCCGAGGCCGGAGCGCCGGTCGAGGCCGACACGCTGTGGCGGATCTACTCGATGACCAAGCCGGTCACCTCGGTCGCCGCCATGATCCTGTGGGAGGAGGGCCGGTTCGAGCTGACCGACGAGATCAGCCGCTGGCTCCCCGAGTTCGCCGACCTGCGGGTCTACTCCAAGGGGTCGACGCTCAAGCCGTACACGGTGCCGGCGGTCGAGCCGATCCGGGTGTGGCACCTGCTCACCCACACCGCCGGCCTGACGTACGGCTTCATGCAGACCTCGGTCGTCGACGGTCTCTACCGGGCGGCCGGCTACGACCTCTACCCGCCCTCCGATGTCGACCTGGCCACCGCCTGCCGGGCGTTCGGGGAGCTTCCGCTGCTCTTCCAGCCCGGCACGGCCTGGGGCTACTCGGTCGCCACCGACGTGCTGGGCCGGCTCGTCGAGGTGGTCTCCGGGCAGAGCCTCGACGCCTTCTTCGCCGACCGGATCTTCCGGCCGCTGGGCATGACCGACACCCGCTGGTACGTCGACGGCGACGAGGCCGCCCGGCTCGGCGCCCTCTACGCGCCCGACCCGCACACCGGCCGCGCGGTCCGCTTCGACCGGCTGGGCGCCCTGGCGTACGACAAGCCGGCCCTGCTCTCCGGCGGCGGTGGCCTGATCTCCACCGCCGGCGACTACCACCGGTTCACCCAGATGCTGCTGCGCGGCGGCGAGCTGGACGGTGTGCGCGTCCTCGGCCCGCGCACCGTGCGGTTCATGACCCGCAACCACCTGCCCGGCGGGCAGGACCTCGGCACCCTCTCGACCGGCGGGTTCGCCGAGACCACCCTCGACGGCATCGGCTTCGGGCTGGGCTTCGCGGTGGTCGACGACCCGATCCCGAGCCGGGTGCCGAGCAGCGTCGGCGAGTACTACTGGGGTGGGGTGGCGAGTACCGCGTTCTGGGTCGACCCGGCCGAGGAGATCACCGCGCTCTTCTTCACCCAGCTGATGCCGTCCAGCACCTACCCGATCCGGCCGCAACTGCGTCAACTGGTCTACTCCGCGCTGGTGGACTGAGCGCGGGTTCTGCGGGTAACGGCACCCGCCGGCCGGCCGGTCAATAGCCTGGGGAAGGGGTTCACGTCCGGCGGGAGGCGGCCATGAGCAGCATCGTCGTGTTCGGCGCGGGCGGCACCGCGGGGTCCCGGATCACCGCCGAGGCGATCAACCGGGGGCACCGCGTCACCGCCGCCGTACGCCGTCCGGAGGCCACCTCGTACCTGCCGACCGGGGTGCGGGTGGTCACCGGCGACGCGACCAGCGAGCGGAGCGTACGCGAGTTGGCGCCGGAGGCGGACGTCATGGTGGTCGCCATCGGCGGCGACGGGCACGACCTGTGGCAGGACGCGGCCCGGACGCTGGTCACCACGCTGCGCGACCTGCCGGACCCGCCGCGGATCATCCACGTGGGCGGCGGGTCGACGCTGCTCACCCCGAAGGGCACGCCCTTCCTGAACGAGCCGGACTTCCCGGCCGAGTACCGGGACTCGGCCCGGGGACAGGCCGCCGCGCTGGCCTACTACCGCACCAGCGGCGACGGGGTGACCTGGACGTACGTGTCACCGCCACCGCTGGAGTTCCACCCGGGCGAGCGGACCGGGCACTACCGCACCGGCACCGACGAGCCGGTGACCGACGACCAGGGGCGCTCGGTGCTCACGTACGAGGACCTGGCGGTGGCGATCGTCGACGAGATCGAGAACCCGCGGCACGAGAACACGCGCTTCACCGCGGCGTACTGAGGCGCCAGGGGCCGAGCGGACGGCAGCGTGATCAGTCGGCGAGGCGGGCGGGGAATCCCCCGGTGGCGATCGGCCCCCACCGGTCGATGGTGACCCGGATCAGCGACTTGCCCTGCCGGAGCATCGCGGCCCGGTACTCGTCCCAGTCGGGGTGCTCGCCGGAGATGCAGCGGAAGTATTCGACCAGCGGTTCGAGGGCGTCCGGGAGGTCGAGCACCTCGGCGGTGCCGTCGACCTGCACCCAGGGGCCGTCCCACTCATCGGAGAGCACGCACACCGACACGCGCGGGTCGCGGCGGACGTTGGTCGCCTTCACCCGCTCCGGATAGGTGGAGATGACCAGCCGCCCGGCCGTGTCGACCCCGGCGGTCACCGGCGACGCCTGGGGACGACCGTCCGCCCGCTTGGTCATCAGGACCACCCGGTGCCGGGGGCGGAGGAACTCGACCAGGGCGTCCCGGTCGACGCGGGTGTTCGTCGCGATGCTGCGTGCCACGTCTCGTTTCTACCAGGGCGACCGGTCGCCGCGACCGACGGTCGCCGCGTCCGACGGGTCGGCGGGGTCGGGTGCGCTGCGTGGCCGACGGTCAGCGCGGGCGGTGCGCGGCGTGGTCGGCGCCCGGTTGGGCGGGCACCCGGGGGCGGGCCGAGGGCCGCCAGGCGCGGCCGTTGGCATAGATCACCCGGAAGCCGAGATACGACGCGAGCGGCGCCCAGTGCGCCGACCCCATCCGCAGTTCGGCCGCGTTGTGCCGCTGCCCGTTGGCCAGCACGTCGAGGAGCACCGTTTCGAACGCCGCCGATTCCACCCAGTCCACATCGCGGGTAAAACCGCAGATCAGAGCCGCTCCGGTGATGTCGAGGAATTCGCGGAGCGCGGCGTCGGAGGCGCGCAGCACGGAACAGCTGCCGAAGTAGAGCCGCCGCCCCTCGCACCGCCCGGCCATCAGTTCGGCGACGTCGGCGAGGTCGACGGAGTGCCAGTCGGTGAGGCGCAGCCGGCTCGGTTCCCCGTGCATGGCGAAGAACCCGACCCGGTGGTCGGCGTACTGCTTGAGCAGCCAGCGGTCCAGGAAGTAGAAGAGCTCGTCCCGGGTCGCCGCGTCCTTGTGGATGAATCTGATCTTGCCTAGTCGTTCGAGCAGTTCGAGCGTGGGCAGCACCGAACCGCGCTCGTTCAGGTCGCGGTGCCACTGCCCCTCGACGCAGAAGACGCCTCCCCGCGCCACGTCCACCTCCGCCAGTGCGCCAGCCCGGACGCTGACGTTACCGGCCCGGTCGGGGCCGGGAACATCACCCTCAGTGGGGCCGTACGCGACGTTCGGTGCGTTTCGCGTCGTCCTTCCGCGCTGCGTGGGGAATGGCTGTTTCGCAAATCAGCCGAATTCACAGAGACCACTCAGCAACCGGAAATCATGAGGACAATTCTCGTTATTCACCACCTATGGCAGTGACTGGTGCGAGGGTGGGAATCACGGGACGTCCCGGGCGATGTCCTGAAAGCCACCCCAATCGCTCTCCTATCGGGAGGACTTCTGTGCGCGTAAACACCTTGCAGCGGGCTGCCGTCGCCTTCGCCCTGGCTCTGCCGGGCGCCGCGATCGCCGCGGTGGTCGCCGCGCCAGCGGCCCACGCCGACGGCTGCTACACCTGGAACCGCAACCTCTATCAGGGGCGGTCCGGAACGGATGTCCGCCAGCTGCAGATCAGGGTCGCCGGCTGGGCTGGCAACCGGGACATCGTCGAGAACGATGGGATCTACGGGCCGAAGACCGCCGCCGCGGTCAAGCGCTTCCAGCAGGCGTACGGGCTGCGCGCCGACGGCATCGCCGGCCCGCAAACCTACGCCAAGCTGTACGAACTGCAGGACGACGACTGCACGCCACGCCACTTCAGCTACAGCGAGATGGACGACGGCTGCGGCCGTAGCGGGTGGAGCGGGGGCCCGCTGCCGGCCGCCGAGACCCGGCAGAACGCGCTGCGCACGATGTGGAAGCTGGAGGCGCTGCGCCGCAGCCTCGGCGACAAGCCGCTCTACGTCAGCAGCGGCTTCCGCAGCCGGGCGTGCAACGACCAGGTCGACGGCGCCTCCGACAGCCAGCACCTCTACGGCAACGCGGCGGACGTCGTCTCCCGCACCTCGTCGCTCTGCACCGTGGCCCGTGCCGCCCGCAACAACGGCTTCAGCGGCCTCTACGGGCCGGGCTACCCCGACCACGACGACCACGTGCACGTCGACTCGCGGCGGGAGAACAACCGGGACGACAGCTCCAACACCTGGAGCTGGTCCGCGCCGGACTGCGGAATCGGCTCCGGCAGCGACTGAGCAGGGCAGCCGGTCCGACGCCGGCCCGGTGCGGGTGGGAACCCCGCACCGGGCCGGCGCCGTCTTCCCGGGCGCGCCGCCGACGGCCGTACCTCCGTCAGCTCGCGCGGGGCCAGCGCGGGGCGGTGGCGGGGGCCGGGCGGCCGGCGCCACCGCCCCGCACCACCGGGCGTACGCCGGCCGGCCGCGCCGGACCCGTGGCGGTGAAGGGGAAGGGCACGTGCACGAACGGGTTGCCGTGTCGGATGAGCGCGTCCACCTGACGGTCGTTGAGCCCGTGGGCGAGCAGCACCCGCCGCCCCCAGCGGTGCAGCCGGCACGGGTACGACGCGCCGTCGTTGCGGCACACCGGCCCCGACGGCCACTCCTCGGCTGTGTGCACCACCACCGCCCGGACCGCCAACCGCACGTCCTCCGGGGTCAGCGACGCCGGCACCGGCACCTCGCCCAGCACCCGATCGATGGGATCCGTCGACTGCTCACCAACTCGCACGGCAGACCTCCCACAGTTCGGCAGCGGTGCGGCGGGCCCGCCGCACCCGCATCCTCGGGCAGTGGTACGGCCACCGACGGCGAGAAGTTCAATCGGGGTAAGCGGCCAGCAGATCCTCCGGCGCCAGCACGCGGACCCCGTCAGTGGTCGCCCCGCTGCCGATACTTCCAAAAATGGAACAACCAGGGGTGAGTGTCTCGCCGTCGGGCGCCGAGCGATGTCAGACCAGGCCGGCGTCGTGCACCAGCAGGGCCACCTGCACCCGGTTGTTCAGGTCCAGCCGGGTGAGCAGCCGCGAGACGTACGCCTTGACCGTCGCCACGCTCATGTACAGGTCCGTGGCGATCTCCGCGTTGGTCCGCCCCTGCCCGAGCGCCACGGCCACCTCCCGCTCGCGGTCGCTGAGCCCGGCGAGCAGGCGCAGCGCGCGTTCCCGGCGCGGGTCGGGCCCCCCGGGCACCGGGCCGGTGACGTGCGCGATGAGCGTCCGGGTGACCGCCGGTGAGAGGGTCGCCTCACCCGCCGCGACCCGGCGCACCGCCTGGACGATCTCCGCGGGTGGGGTGTCCTTGAGCAGGAAGCCGGCCGCGCCGGCGCGCAGCGCCCGGAGCACCTGCTCGTCGGCGTGGAAGGTGGTCAGCACCAGCACCTCGGGCGGGTGCGGCTGCGCGCGCAGCGCCTCGGTCGCGGCCAGCCCGTCCACCCTCGGCATCCGGATGTCCATGAGCACCACGTCCGGCCGGGCGGCGGCGACCGCGGCCGGGACCGCGCCCCCGTCGGCGGCCTCCCCCACGACCCGCAGGTCCGGCACCCCGCCGAGGATCATCGACAGACCGGCCCGGACCAGCGCGTCGTCGTCGACGATCAGCACCCGCACCGGCTCGCCGCCGCCCGACGCGGTCACGCCGGCCACGGCAGCCACGCCGCCAGGCGGAAGTCGCCGGAGTCGTCCCGCCCGTGTTCGAGTCGCCCGCCGGCCAGGGTGACCCGCTCGGCGATGCCGACCAGGCCGGTGCCGGAGCCCGGCAGCTCCGGGGCGCCCACCCCGCCGACCGGCCACCGGTTGCGGACCTCCACCGTGAGTCCGGCACCCGGCCCACCGGCGAGCCCGACGGTCACCACGGCTCCCGGCGCGTGCTTACGGGCGTTCGTCAGCCCCTCCTGCACGATCCGGTACGCGCTGCGCCCCACCGCCGCCGGCACCGCCGCCGGGGCGGCCACCAGGTCACTGGCGTTGACCCGGACCCCGGCCGCGCGGGACTCCTCGATGAGGCCGGGCAGGTCGTCCAGGGTGGGCTGGGGGCGTTCCGGGTCCTCCTCGCCGCCGCCGTCGGCCCGCAGCACCCCGATCACCGCGCGCAGGTCCTGCAACGCCGCGTGCGCGCTGCCCCGGATCACCCCGGCCGCCTTCGCCACCTCCTCCGGCGGCGCGTCCGGGCGGAACTCCAGCGCGCCCGCGTGCAGGCTGAGCAGCGAGATCCGGTGCGCCAGCACGTCGTGCATCTCCCGGGCGATGCGGTTGCGCTCCACCTGCCGGGCCTGCGCCACCCGCAACTGCTGCTCCGCCTCGGCCCGCTCGGCGCGCTCCCGCAGCGACACCACCAACTGCCGGCGGGCCCGGACGAACATCCCCCAGGCCAGCACGGTCGCGCTGATCACCACGCCCCAGACAGTGGCCGCCCAGTAGGGCATGGTCGGCTCGGGGCGGAGGTAGCCGAAGGCGAAGTTGGTGACCAGCCCGGCCGCGGTGATCGCCAGCGCGTGCGCGGTGCGCCGGTGCACCACCACGGTGAAGTAGAGGATCACCAGCGGGGCGGCCGCCGCCATCGAGAACGCGGTCAGCGGCAGCGTCGCCACCGCCAGCCCGAGCGGCCAGCGCCGGCGCACCCAGAGCAGCCCGCAGCAGACCAGCCCGACCAGCGCGTCCGCGACGATCATCCAGCCGTACGGCAGCCGGGCGGCGAGCTGGGGGGCCGGGGTGAGGGCGTCCAGCGTGGCGAAGACCACCCACCAGAGGCAGAACACGAAGGCCACCACGTCGACGATCCAGTCACGCGTGGTGCGGCGCGGATGGGTCCGCTCCCGGTCGACCGGCACGGCGATGGCCCCGGGCAGCAGCCAGGGGTGCTCCGGCACGGCGGCGCTGGTCACGCGCCCATGCTAGGCAGCCGGTGCCGGCACCAACCAGCTACCAAAGTCGAGACCCCGGCGTAGACCAAGGTCGGTGCGGGCGCCGACCGCCGGCCGCAGCGGACGACCGGGTGGCGCCGGCAGGCTCACCGGCATGATCAGCGTCGAGCACCTCAGCAAACGGTACGGCCGGCACACGGCCGTCGACGACGTCTCGTTCCGCTGTGAGCCCGGCACGGTCACCGGGTTCCTCGGGCCGAACGGCGCGGGCAAGTCCACCACCCTGCGGATGATCTGCGGTCTCACCCCGCCGACCGCCGGCCGGGCCACCATCAGTGGGCGGCCCTACCGGCAGCTGCCCAACCCGGGCCGGGAGATCGGCGTCCTGCTCGACGCCTCGGCCCAGCACGCCGGCCGCAGCGGACGGGAGGCGCTGACCGTCGCCGCGTACACGATGGGGGTGGACCGGCGGGCGGTGGCCGCGAAGCTCGACCTGGTCGGGCTGGACGGGGCGGCCACCAGGCGGCGGGTCCGGGCGTACTCGTTGGGTATGCGCCAGCGGCTCGGCCTGGCGCTGGCGCTGCTGGGCGACCCGCGGGTGCTGATCCTCGACGAGCCCGCCAACGGGCTCGACCCGGAGGGGATCTTCTGGATGCGCGGGCTGCTGCGCGACTTCGCCGACCGGGGCGGCACCGTGCTGCTCTCCTCCCACCTGCTGCGCGAGGTGGAGGCGGTCGCGGACCGGCTGGTGGTGATCGGGGGCGGCCGGATCGTGGCCCAGGGCGACAAGACCGAGCTGCTCGCCGGTGGCGCCACCCTCGTGCGAGCCCGGGACAGGGCGGCGCTGCGCCGCGCCCTGGACGCCGCCGGCCTCGCCGCGACCGACGGCACGGACGGGCTGCTGGTCCGCGCCGACGGCGAGGCCGTCGGGCAGGCCGCCGCGACCGCCGGGGTCGTGCTGACCGAGCTGCGCCCCGCCGACGGCGGGCTGGAACAGCTCTTCCTCACCCTCACCGCCGCCGCCGAACCGACCGAGGAGGCCGGGAAGTGACCACGACCGCCGCGACCGGCGCGCCCACCGTCGCGCCCGAGCACCACCGGGGCGTACGCCCGCCGTCCCTGCTCCGGTTGACCGGGGTGGAGCTGCGCAAGCTCGCCGACACCCGGGCCGGGCTCTGGCTGCTCATCACGATCGGGCTGACCACCGCCGTGATCGTGGTGCTCCAACTCGCCTACGCCGACGAGGCGGACCAGACGTTCGCCACGTTCTTCGTACCGTCGCTGTTCCCGGTGGGCCTGCTGCTGCCGGTGCTGGGCATCCTCTCCATCACCGCCGAGTGGTCCCAGCGCACGGCGCTCGTCACGTACGCCCTGGTGCCCCGCCGGGAGCGGGTGGTCGCCGCGAAGCTGGTCACCGTGGTGCTCGCGGCCCTCGCCTCGGTGCTGGCGAGCCTGGCGGTGGCCGCCGCCGGGACGCTGGTCGCCGGTGCCATCGGCGACGGAGGTCAGTGGCGGTTCGACGAGACGCTGCTCCTGAACGCCGTCGTCTTCCAGGTGGCGAACGTGCTGATGGGTGCCGGCTTCGGCCTGCTGCTGCTCAACACCCCGCTGGCGATCGTGAGCTACCTGCTGCTGCCCACCGTCTGGTCGATCCTCGGCGAGGTGGTGCCCGCGTTGCGGGGTCCGGCCGGCTGGTTGGACACCGGCCGGACCATGGAGCCCCTGTTCGGCGGTGACCTGACCGGTGAGCAGTGGGGCCGGCTGGCCGTGTCGCTGCTGGTCTGGCTGGCCGTGCCGCTGGCCGCCGGGCTGGTCCGTACGCTGCGCCGCGAGGTGGCCTGACGATGGACGGCGCGCCGGGCACGCGTACCACGGTCAGCGGCGGGGCGAGCGAACTGGTCGTCCTGTGGGGCGGGTTCCCGCTGCTCGGCGCGGGTGCCGGCGCCCTGCTGGGACGGACGGCAAGCTGGGTCGCCGACCTGCCCTGGGCGCCGATGCAGGGGTTGTTCGAGGCGCTGTCCCGGCTGCCCCAACCGGAGCTGACGATCGGGGCCGCGCTGCTGGGGGTGCTGGGCGGCGGGCTGCTCGCCTCCGCCGGCACCGCCCAGCGGCTCATCGTCCGGGTGGACCGCGAGCGGGTCGGCCTGCGCCGCGACGGGCGGCAGCGGGAGGTCCCCCGCCGGGACGTCCGGGTGGTGCTCGTCGACGGCCGGGACCTGGTGCTGCTGGACGCGGACGGCGGCGAACTGGTCCGGGAACGATCCGACCTGTCCCAGGACCGGCTGCGCGCCGCCTTCCGGAGCCACGGCTGGCCGTGGGCGGAGGAGGACCCGCACCGGGCGGCGTACCGGCTGTGGGTCCCGGGGCTGCCGGGACTGCCGGTCGGCGCCGACGCCCTGCTGCGCGCCCGCCAGGACGCGGTGAGCCACGACCGCCGCGACGACGCGCGGGAGCTGCGCCGCGAGCTGGGCCGGATCGGCGTGGTCGTGCGGGACGAGGAGCGCCGGCAGCAGTGGCGCCTGACCACCCGTGCCGTCGTCCCCGACGCCGAGCATCCGACGCCGGCCGTCGAACCCGAGACCGACCGGCGCTGAGCTGCTGACCGCGGCGGGCGGTTCGCGGCGGGCGGCGGCGCGGCCCTCCGGCGACGCGTTCGGCGGCGTCGCGGCCCCGGCGACGCGGCTGGCGGCGGCGACGCGGCTGGCGGCGGCGACGCGGCCCTCCGGCGACGCATTCCTCGGAAACGCCATGACTCAGAGGCATAAACATGCCTCTGAGTCATCGGCCTTGTCGGGACATCCGCTTCGGCCGAGGCATCCCGATCGAGCGGGACCCGCCCGGAGCGAGGCGAGGCGGGCGCAAGCAGCGGGCCGGTGCCGCCCGCCCTCAAACCTGCGGGCCGACCGGCCCGGTCGGCGTGGACGCGGGGGCGGTGGGTCGCCCGGTCAGGGCCGGCGGCCAGGCGAGCAGCACCGACATCCCGAGGCCGGCGAGCACCCCGGCCAGGGAGAGCAGGACGTCGGAGTCGGCGGAGTTGATCGGGCTGTTGCCGGCCAGCGCGGTGATCGGCGCCGCGACGGGCAGCATCATCATCGCGACGGCCGCCACGAGCAGCATCGCCATCGGGCCGACCAGCGTCGCGAACGCGGCGAGCGCATGCCGGCCCCAGTCCGGCCGGCCGTACGGCCAGTCCCACGCCACGAAGGTGAGCCCGGTGAGCAGCACCCCGCCGAGGAGGACCGTAGGCAGCAGGCGTCCGTCCACAGGGGAGACGGTGCGTACCCAGCCGATGGCGAGGAACGTCACCGTGGCCGTGGCGACAGCCGACCAGCGCCGGGGCCAGGTCGGGATGGGCGCCGCCGCCACCGCGCAGCCGAGGGCCACCACAGCCAGCAGCGCGGCCGTGGCGAACGCCGACGGGTTCAGCTCCGGCTCCCGGTCCGTCGGCGACTCGATCCCGGCGGCCACCAGGGTGAGTACCCCGGCCACGCAGGCCGCGACGGCCAACACCCGCCGGTGCGCCCCGCCGACCGGAGACTCCGCGGCGGACGGTCGTGCGGCGCGGCGTACCAGAAACGGCACCAGGGCGGCGAGCACCGCGCAGCCGCCGACGGCGAGCAGCACGGTCGGCCCAGCGCCGGTCGGGTCGGCACGGTCGACCGCCACGTCGGCCGCGACCCAGCCACCGCCGAGCAGCACGGCGGGCCCGACCCAGCGCCGGTCGCCGCGCCCGGCGAGCACCAACGCCAGCACGACCGCGACGATCGTGGCGAACCGCAGGTCGCGGGCCCAGTAGGCGTTGTTGCCGGGAAGGCTCTCCGACCAGGGGCCGATCGGCTCGGTCAGCGGTTGCAGCACGGTCATGTTGACCGCCCACAGCACGACGGCGGCGGTGGCGAGGAGCAGCCCGAGCAGGCGCGCGCAACGCATCACCGCACGGTAACCGCCGCCCGCCCGGCGCGCTGACCCCCGCCCGGCGCCTAGGCTGGCGGCAGTCGGCCCGTCGAGGAGGCGCCATGACCGTCTACGTCGCGCTGCTGCGCGGGGTCAACGTCGGCAGCACCCGGCTCGCCATGGCCGACCTGCGCCGGATCGTCACCGACCTCGGGCACGCCGACGCGCGGACGTACCTGCAGAGCGGCAACGTGGTGTTCGCCAGCGACGTACGGGACGCCGGGCGGCTGGCCGCCGGCCTCGAGCGAGCGCTCGCCGACGACCTGGGCCTGACCGTCCCGGTGCTGGTGCGCAGCGCCCGGGAGTTGGCCGCGCTCGCCGACGGCAACCCCTACGCCGCGCGGGAGGACGACCCGACGAAGCTGCTGGTGGCGTTCCTCGCCAGCACCCCGAAGCCCGCCGTCGTGGACGCGCTGACCGTGCCCGACGGGGAGGAGGTGAACTTCACCGTCACCGGGCGGGAGGTCTACCTGCACTACCCGAAGGGCGGGTACGGCCGGTCGAAGTTCACCAACGCGTACCTGGAGAAGAAGCTCGGGGTGGTGGCGACCACCCGCAACTGGCGCTCGGTGCGCGCGCTGGCCGACCTGGCGGCCGGGCGCCAACCCGCCCGATAGGTGTGATCACCCGGCGGGCGCCTGTGGCCCGGATCACCGGCCGCGAGTCCGTGAGTCCGCGCGCGGCGGGTATGGGGCGGGGATGGCAGGTCCGGCCCGGACGGCGCGGAAGCGCTCCCGGGCCGGGCGTCCGGACGACGTGCGAAGGAGCCCCTGTGGCGAACACGGTCCCCACCATCAACCTGAACGACGGCAACACCATCCCGCAGCTCGGCTTCGGGGTCTTCCAGATCGAGCCGAAGGACACCGCAGAGGCGGTCACCACGGCGCTGCGGGTCGGCTACCGGCACATCGACACCGCGCAGATGTACGGCAACGAGGCGGAGGTCGGCGAGGCGGTCCGTGAATCCGGGCTGGATCGCGGCGAGGTCTTCGTCACCAGCAAGCTGAGCAACGCCTTCCACCGGCCGGACGACGCCCGCAAGGCGTTCGAGTCGACGCTGTCGGCGCTGAAGATGGACTACATCGACCTGTTCCTGATCCACTGGCCGCTGCCCACCCTGTACGACGGTGACTTCGTGTCGACCTGGAAGGCGCTGGAGGAGTTCCAGCGCGACGGGCGGGCCCGCTCGATCGGCGTGTCGAACTTCCAGGTGGCGCACCTGGAGCGGCTGGCCGCCGAGGCCGACGCGGTGCCGGCGGTGAACCAGATCGAGGTGCACCCGTACTTCGGCAACGAGCAGGTGCGCGACTACGGCCGGGAGCACAACATCCTCACCGAGGCGTGGTCGCCGATCGCGCAGGGCAAGGTGCTCAACGACCCGACGATCGTCGACATCGCCGAACTGGTCGGTCGTACGCCGGCGCAGGTGGTGCTGCGCTGGCACGTGCAGCGCGGCGACGTCGTCTTCCCCAAGTCGACCACGCCGGCCCGCGTCGAGGAGAACTTCCAGATCTTCGACTTCACCCTCGACGACGCGACGATGGAGCGGATCACCTCGCTCGACCGGGGCGCGGCCGGGCGGCAGGGCGCCGACCCGGACACCTTCGACTACCTGCCGGCCTGAGGTGACGTGACGAGCCCGGCGAGTCGACGGAAGGCCGCCTGGGTCGGCGAGCCGGGCTCGGCGACGTAGGTGATCGGCCGGGGCGGGGACGGCATCCCCGGCGTCGGCCCCGTCAGCAGGCGGGTGCCCGCATCCCCGCCCCGTCCGCGTCGGGCGCCGGTCGGCCCGTCCCCGCCGGCACGGTCAGGTCGAGACGCCAGTCGTTCGAGATCATCAGCCGGCCCGGCGGGTATTCGAACTCGGTCTCGCCGACCAGCGTGAACCCGGCCTTGCGGCAGACCGCGTTCGACGGCGGGTTGTCGACCGACGGGTAGGCGTGCGCCCAGCGGTGCGTCCGCCGGGCGCGGGCCACGTCGGCCACCGCGCGCACCGCGGCGGTCGCCAGCCCCCGCCCCTGGTACGCGGGCAGCACCGCCCAGCCCATCTCGTAGACGTGCTCGCCGCGCCACTCCCGCTCCCAGTAGCCAACGCTGCCCACCTTCGCGCCGTCCGGCAGCACCACGGCGTACATGCAGCCGTCGGCGTCGAACCGCACGTAGCGCTCGTGCCGCGCCAGCACCTGCTCAGCGGTCTCCGACCCGCCGGTGTGCGCGCGGATCTCCGGTGCGTTGAGCTGCCGCAACAGATCCAGATCGTCCTCGCTCCACGGCCTTATGCGTACGCCCGCCACGCCGACCACCCCCTCGGTCCGGTCCCCCGCAGTCCAGTCCACAGGACTGCCCTGACATTTCAACGAGCGTCGACCCGGCGCGCTCCCCCCGATCCGCGCTCCGCCAGATCCGGTCTAGCGGGCGGCGCGCCGGCTTCTCGCGCCTTCCGGGTGAGACCCGAGGCCGGGAGGGGGCACCATGACGCCGTTGCGGCTCGCCGTGATCATCGGCAGCACCCGTGAGGGCCGGATGGGCGACCGGGTCGCCGGCTGGTTCGTCGACCAGGCACGCCTGCGCGACGACCTGGCGGTGACCGTGGTCGACCTCGCCGCGTACGACTTCCCCGGCGCCTATCCCGCCGAGCCGACCGACGCCATCCGGTCGTTCGTCGGCGAGGTACGCCGGGCGGACGCGTTCGTCGTGGTCACCCCCGAGTACAACCACAGCTTTCCGGCCTCGTTGAAACAGGCGATCGACTACGCGTACGACGAGTGGCAGGCCAAACCGGTCGGCTTCGTCGCGTACGGCTGCCGCTCCACCGGCCTGCACGCGGTGGACCAGCTCCGCACGGTCTTCACCGCGCTGCACGCGACGACGGTGCGCGACGTCGTCGGCGTCGACCTGCTCTGCGGCGAACCGACGCCGCTGCACGCCGACCAGCTCCGCCAGGACGCCCGCGTCCTGCTCGACCAGCTCCGCTGGTGGGGCCTGGCGTTGCGCGAGGGCCGCGCGGCGCGCCCGTACGTCTCCTGACGAGAAGGAAGGACAACCATGAGTAAGCGCACGACCGGCCCGGCCATCGAGGCCGAGGGCCTCACCCGGTCGTTCGGGGAGACCCGGGCCCTGGCCGGGATGGACCTGCGGGTGCCCGCCGGCACCGTTTACGGCCTGCTCGGCCCGAACGGCGCCGGCAAGACCACCGCGGTGCGGGTGCTGGCCACCCTGCTGCGGCCCGACGGCGGGCGGGCCCAGGTGTTCGGCCACGACGTGGTGGCCGAGGCCGACAAGGTCCGGGCCCGGGTCAGCCTCACCGGCCAGTACGCGTCCATCGACGAGGACCTGACCGGCATCGAGAACCTGGTGCTGCTCGGCCGGCTACTGGGGCTGCGCAAGCAGGCCGCCCGCGACCGGGCCGAGCAGCTGCTGGCCGCGTTCGGGCTGACCGAGGCGGGTGGCCGGCAGGTAAAGAAGTACTCGGGTGGCATGCGGCGGCGCATCGACATCGCCGCGAGCATCCTGAACACTCCCGACCTGCTGTTCCTCGACGAGCCGACGACCGGCCTCGACCCGCGCAGCCGCAACCAGGTGTGGGAGATCGTACGGGCGGTGGTGGCGCACGGCACCACGGTGCTGCTGACCACGCAGTACCTGGACGAGGCGGACCAGCTCGCCGGCCGGATCGCGGTGGTCGACCACGGCCGGGTGATCGCGGAGGGCACCCCCGGTGAGCTGAAGTCGTCCGTCGGCTCCGGCACCGTCCACCTGCGACTGCGGGACGCGGGGCAGCGGCCCGAGGCGGAGAAGGTGCTGCTGGCGGCGCTCGGCGTGCCGGTGCAGCTCGAACCCGACCCGGTGGCCCTGACCGCGCGGGTCGGCGGCGAGGGCAGCGACCTCGCCGCCGGCGAGCAGGCCGCGCGGGCTCTCGCCGAGCTGGCCCGCGCCGGCATCGTCGTCGACAACTTCTCCCTCGGCCAGCCCAGCCTGGACGAGGTCTTCCTGGCCCTGACCGACCACCCCGCCGTTCCGGCCGACGAGCGGGACGAGCAGCTGGAGGCAGCCCGATGAGCGACACCACGACCACGACGGAGCGGGCGCCGTCCGTCTACGTACCCTCCACCGAGGCGCTCGCGACGGTCCTCGCGCCCGGCGCGCGGCCACCCAGGCCCAGTGCCCTGTCGGCGTCGTTCACCTTCGGCTGGCGGGCCCTGCTGAAGATCAAGCACGTGCCCGAGCAGCTCTTCGACGTGACCGCGTTCCCGATCATCATGGTGCTGATGTTCACGTACCTGTTCGGCGGCGCCCTCGCCGACAGCCCGCGCGACTACCTGCAGTTCTTCCTGCCCGGCATCATGGTCACCAGCGTCGTCATGATCACCATGTACACCGGCGTCGGGCTGAACACCGACATCGAGAAGGGCATCTTCGACCGCTTCCGGACCCTGCCGGTCTGGCGACCGGCCGCCCTGGTCGGCATGATCTTCGGCGACGTGCTGCGCTACATCCTGGCGGCCGTGGTGATCCTCAGCGTCGGGCTGGTGCTGGGCTTCCGCCCCGACGGCGGCGTGCTCGGCGTCGCCGCCGGCATCGGCCTGCTGGTGGTCTTCTCGTTCGCCTTCTCCTGGGTCTGGACGTTCTTCGGCCTGGTGCTGCGCAGCGAGAAGTCGGTGATGGGCGTAAGCATGATGGTGCTGTTCCCGCTGACCTTCCTCAGCAACGTGTTCGTCGAGCCGAGCACCATGCCCGGCTGGCTCCAGGCGTTCGTGAAGGTCAACCCGATCACCCACCTCGTCGCGTCGGTCCGCGCCGCGATGGCCGGCTCGTCCGACCCGTCCAACATGATGTGGCTGCTGCTCTGGAGCGCCGGCTTCGTCGTCGTCTTCGGCACCCTGACGATGTACCGCTACAACCGCCGCTGACCGGCTCCGGCCGCCGAGCCCGGGGCCGGGGTCAGAGGCGCCAGGGCAGGGATTCGACCGGGAGGTAGCGGCAGCTACTCCCGGTCGACACCGTCTCCCGCAGGTGCGCGGCGAGCGCCGGATGGCGGTCGTCCAACTTGCGCAGCGTGTCCCGAATCCGGGCGGTCACCGCCTTGCGGGCACGCTCCGCCTCGTCGCCGAGCCGACGGCTGCGCCCGGCCAGCCCCGCCGCCGCCCGTAGCTCGTCGAGCAACGCCGTGCGCTCCGCCTCCAGGGCGGCCACCTTCCGGCCGTCGTCACGCGCGGCGGCCCGGTCGATCTCGTCGTCCAGCCGGTCCAGGTGTCGCCGGTAGCGGGCCTTGGCCTCGTCGTCCAGCACCGGATCGGCGCCCAACCGGCGGGCGGCGACCAGCTCCGGACCGGCGGCCGGGTCGAGCAACTCGACCGCAGGGACGTCACTTCCCGGCCGGGACAGCAGCAGGTGCAGGTCGTGCAGGCCCTTGGCGTCGGGCAGGTGGACGACCAGGCCCGCGTAGGCGAGCTCCCAGACCGGCCCGTCGCGCCGGAACCCGTACGCCACGGTGGGCGGCGCGACGACCGCTGCAGCGGCACCCGGCCGGGTCGTGGTCGTGGCACCGGCCGTCCCGTCGACAGTGCCCGCGACGCCCGTCCCATCGGCGGTGCGCGCAACGGTCGTCATCACCGCCGCCTCGCGGCCGGCGTCGGCGCCGACGCGGCCGGCGGACGTGTGGCCCGTGGCGTCGAGGTGCGCGCTTCGGCTGGGCGTGGTCAGGGCGAGCCGGTCGAGCACCTGCCGCATGCCGAGCGCCTCGGCGTCCCGTAGGGTCTCGGCCCGCAGCGTCGCCACGACGACCGCGTCGGCGGGCCGGTCGCGGCGGACCAGGGCTTCGGTGAGCGCGGCGCGGGCGAGGACGGACCAGGGGCGGGCACCCAGCCGGTCGGCCGCGTCCCGGGCGGCCTGGAAGCCGGCGACGGCGTCGTCCCAGCGTTCCTGGGCGGCGTCCAGCAGCGCGAGCCAGTGGTCGACGGGACCGCCGATGTCGCAGCCGTACAGCGCGACCATCCACTGTCCACGGTGTGGGGCCAGCTCGGCCTGAGCCTGCGCGCAGCGCTGATCGTCGCCCGCCGCCGCGGCGGCCTGCGCGCGCAGGCGCAACCACAACGGCGAGACCGCCCGGGCGTACGTGGTGCCGGCCGCCTCGATGCCGGCGGTGATCCGGACCGCCGTGTCACCGTCGCCGCGCTCGGCCGCCGTGATCGCGCGAACCAGATCCAGGTGGGGGTGGTCACTGGCGTCGAGGCCGTCGAGGAAGTCGGCTATCTCCTCGAAGCGGCCCTGCAGCAGCAGGCGGGCCCAGCGCAGGTGGTGGGTGAGGAAGGCGAAGTCGGTGGCGGGTGTCTCCCCGAGGTCGTCCAGGACGGCGAAGTGCGCGTCGGACCGGGCGAAGTCGCCACGGAACCCGGCGATGATGCCGCCGTCGATGGCGGCCGCCATCCGCTGCCGCGCCACGTCGCTGGCCTGCCCGTCGGCGACGAAGGACGTCCACTCGGCGAGGTAGCGCGGGTCGCCGAGCTCCAGCAGCGCGACCCAGCGCAGCGAGGTCGCCCACATCTCGGTCTCCCGGTCGCCCGTACGCCGGGCCACCTCCCGGATCTCCGCGGTGATGGCCGCCCGGTCGGCGGCGGTGCCGAGCCCCCAGGTGGCGTCGTGGCGGGCCCAGAGGGTGAAGGTGAGCGCCTCGTCGTCCTGGCCACGGCGGGCCACCGTCTCGGTGGCGGTGATCAGATCGGTGACGAGGGTGCGTTCCGGCAGCGACTCGTCGGGGTCGCCGATCAGTCGCCGGTACGCCTCGCGCAGCAACTCGTCGGACCTCGCGGGAAGCCCCGCGCTGGTCTGCCCGTGCTGGTGAACGGTGAGCGCGACCCGGGCCAGCATCACCGGCTCGTCGAGCGTGAGCACGAGCGTCGCGGCGTCGGCGAGCAGTCGGCGAGCGTCGGCGGAGGCACCGGACTGGAACAGCATCTGGGCGTACTCAAGAGTGATCTTCACCCGGCGCGTCGGGTCCTGGACGACCTCCAACGCCCGCCGGAAGTGCACCACCGACTCGTCCACGGCCAACCGCCCGCCGGCGTCCCGCGCGGCGCCGACGAGCAGGTCGGTGACGCGCGACGGATCGAGGGCGGCCCCGGCCAGGTAGGCGTGGCGGGCCAGGTCGGCCGGGACCAGCCGCTCGGTCAGCTCCGCGGCTCCGCCGACCGCCCGCACCACGGCGGCGTGCCGGGCGCGCCGGTCGTCGTCGGCGAGACCGTCGTAGAGCGTCTCCCGCACCAGGTCGTGGGCGAAGGCGAACCGCCCCCCGCCGCGGGCCACCACCAGCCGGGCGGTGACCGCACGGTCGAGCAGCCGGTCGACCTGAGCGGCGGGCGTCGCCGCGCACGCCGCGAGGACCTGCCGGTGGAACTCACGGCCCAGCACGGCGGCCACGCTGAGCGCCTCGACCACCGCCCGGGGAAGCTGGGCGAGGCGGCGACGGACCGCTTCGCGTACGCCGGGAGCGATGGTGCCGATCGCCCCCTCGGCCCGCCACAGCCGGGCGGTCTGCTCCACGAAGAACGGATTCCCGCCGGTACGCCGGTGCACCTCGTCGACGAGGTCCGCGGCCGGTTCCTGCCCGGCCGTACGCCGCATGAGCGTGCCCACCTCGTCGCGGGACAGGCCGGTGAGGGTGAGCGTCGTGGCCTTGGCCAGCAGCGGCATCAGCAGCGGGCGCAGCGGATGGTCACCGGCCTCGACCTCGGCGTCGCGGTAGGTGCCGATCAGCAGCAGCCGCTCGAACCACGTGTGCTGGGCGGCGAATTCCAGCAGCCGCAGCGTCGCGGGATCGGCCCAGTGCAGGTCGTCGATGACCACCACCACCGGTCGGCGCTGCGAGATCGCCACCAGGGCGGTGGTCACCGCGTCGTGGAGGGCGAACTCCTCCCGGTCGCCGCGCTCGTCCTGCTCACCGCCGTCCGGTCCGCCCACGCCGCGCTGGCCCTCACCGAGCAGGACGCCGAGACCCGGTTCGGCGACCTCCTGGGCGATCGCCCAGTCGTCGGCGGAGCCACGCAGGCGGCGCAGCACCTGCACCCACGGCCAGTAGCCGGGGGCGCTGTCCGAATCCCAGCAGGCGCCGCCGAGCACCAATGCACCCCGCTGACGGGCCTCCCGGGCGGCGGCGGTGACGAGGGTCGTCTTGCCGATGCCCGGCTCGCCGGTGACGAGGACGAGACCGCCGTGACTGGTCATCACGCGTTCCAACTCGGCGCGCAGCCCGCCCGCGGGATGATCCCGCCCGATGATCGCCTCGCCGGCCCGCGCGTCCATGACGCTCCGACCGTAGCGGAACCCACCGACACCCTGGGTGACGACTACGTGTCGCTTCCCCGCCGTCCGCCGGTCGCCGGCGTCAGAGTCCCGCCGGTTGTCGCGGACCGCGCGCACGGCCAGCGGGCCTCTTATGCTCGTGAGGGTTATGACTGAGAGGCATAACTATGACGCTGAGTCATCGCGCTCACCGAGACAAGGCCCGCGACGCGAGTGGCGACTCGTACCCGACGTGCGTCGACCGAGCAGCCGACTTCGACCGCGCTCAGCCAAGCCGGGGAGCGATCTCCGAGCCTTCCAGTCCGTAGTGGCTCCACCAACTGGGCTGGTGTTTACGAAGGTCGCCGCCCTGCCGAGTGAGCAGCAACCAGTTGCTGTTCAGCGTCAGCGCCGCGTCCTCAGGGCGTTCGGTCAGCACCCGACTCACCGCGGCGAGCATGTGCGGGACGCCCTTGTCGGCCAGTTCCTCCTTCTGCATCGCGAAGCTGATCTTGACGTAGCGCTCCGGCTCCCACGTCCACTGGGAGCCGTCGTCGTCCTCCGCCTCGACATAGCCGTGCTCACCCGACGTGATGTCCACGACGTAGCCGAACTCCTCGTTGTGCGACGCCTTGAACGCGCGCCCGCCGGAGGGAGTCCGAGTTTCGACAGCATCCGGCGCAACCGAGGACGCCACCTCGTCCAAGGGAACATTCCCCGCCACGGTAAGGCGGAAATCAATCGACACCTCGCTCGCCTCTCCTCAGTCTCGTCGCACGATCTGCACGATCGCCCCGCCCCGTGTGACCGCCACCAATTCCTTCAACCGTGCCACCGGCCAATCGTCGAACTGCCTCTGAAGGGCGGCGACATCACCCCGCCAGTCGTGGAGGTTCAGCACGACACGCTGAGTCTGTCCATCCTCAACCTTCTCCCGCACCGCATCCCACACTCCCCGCACTGATCTGCTCTGGGTGGGCGAATAGCAGTCGAAGACATGGTCCTCGATGAGAAAGTCCGGTGCCTTGTCCGGGTCGCCCGTGTCACCCGTGTCGAGCCGAGCCGACGCCACCTCCCGTGTCGCCGGGTTCTGGTGGACCCGATAACCCTGGTGAGCCACGTCGTCCGCGCACTGGTTCTCGAGCTCCAGCGAACGCCGCACCAACTCGTCCTCGCGCACGCGGATTCGCGTCCGCGGCCCGGTCGGGACACCCCCGGAGACACCGGTCGGCACCCGCGTCCACAAGCGTTGAGAGCCGCTGACACCTCCGTCGCGGCGAATGGGGGCGATGTCGGGGGGTGGGCTGGTCGGTGGGGTGCCGCCAGCCCCGGTCAGTTTCCCGCCGACCCCAGCCGCCGGGCCGCGGCGATCGCCGCCTCGACGGTCTGCTCGGCGGTGCCCGCCCGCTGCGCGAGCAGCGCCAGCACCTGCTTGATGCCGTCCAGCGTCTGGAGCATCGGCCCCGGTTGCCCGCCGTGCAGGGCGGTGGTGACGAGCCGCTGCAGCGTACCGATGTGGGTGCCGGTCGCCACCGACGCCTCGCGGGCCCCGACGATGCCCTGATGCACGGGCGTCAAGGCGGTGATGGTGTCCTGCGGTGTGGCCTCGCGGGGCACGGCGGAGTTGGCCCTGCTCGCCTCGTCGATCGTGGTGAGGAGGCCGCCGAGGCGTCCGCGCAGCTCGCCGATCGCGGCGCGTACGCGGGTCATGCCCGCCGCGACGGCGGTGAAGCCGGCGGCTGCCGCCCGCAGCGCGATCTCCTGGGCCTGGTTGTCCGCCGCGGCGGCCAGCCCCTGCGCCCGTTCGGCGCCGGCGCGCAGGGCCTGGAGTTCCCCGGCGATCGTCTCGACCTGGGTCACGGGGTCGGCTACCTCCATCGACGGCGCGGGCACTGCTGGGCCTCGAACCTACCGGCTGCGCTCCGAGCGGGCGACCCGCCGCTGCCCGCCGTCGGCGGCAAGCACGTGGACGGTGTCAGTCGACGGCCACGCGGTGTGCCCGCAGGTGCGTCATCGTCGACTGGTTGGCCTCCCAGCCGTCGGGGAACTTGACCGGCACGTCGAGGTGCACGGGCTCGGTGGACGGGTGGGCGTCGAGCAGCTCGTCGATGCCGTCGCGCGCCACCACCACGCAGGCGTGCCGGTGCCGCGAGGCCAGCACGCACAGCCGCCCCGACTCCAGGTGGAACGCCGTCGCGTCCCGCCGCCCGGAGAGCGGGTGCAGGACGATCGTCACGTCGTACTCGCGGCCCTGGAGCCGGTTGGCGGTGTCGACGGTGATGCCGGCGCCGGCCGCGCCGAGCTGCGCGCGGATGGCCGCGACCTGGTCGCGGTGCGCGGCGCCGATCGCGATGCGCTCGGCGGTCACCGGCGCGCCGGTCGGCGCCTGCTCGGAGGCGGCGACCGCACCGCGCTCCAGCAGCCGCATGGCGAGGGTCGCGCAGGCCGCGGCGGCCTCCACATCGGTGCGGAGGGTCTGCCGCTGCGGCAGCGCGTAGAGCGCCCAGCCGGTGCGCGCCGCCATCTCCAGCGCGTCGTCGGCCGCGCCGCCCCCGCCCGGGGTGGTCAGCGTCAGCGCCCGGTCGGCCGGGCCGGTGCCGGCACGGAAGCCGGTGAACGGGTAGAAGGCCGACGCCACCAGCGGCGCGGCCGACGCGGGCAGCCGCCACGACACCGGCAGCCGGTGGACGGGCAGCTCGGGGTTGTGCCGCAGCAGCACCGCCACGGCCGACTGCATCGGGTCCCAGGCGAGGCCCGTCCAGCGCGCCGTGTCGACGGTGGAGAACGGGTCGAGCTGCCCCGGGTCGCCGACGAACATTGCCCGTTCGAACCTGCCGGCCACGCGCAGCAGGGCGTCCGAGCGCATCTGGTACGCCTCGTCGACGATCGCCCACGGCCAGCAGCCCTCGGTCACCGTGGCCCACTTCGCCGCCGTGCCGATGAGCACGGCCGCGCTGCCCAGGTCGGCGACCTTCGCGGCGACCCGGACCGTGGCATGGCCCCGGATCCGCTCCGACGGCTGGTAGTCGGCCGCGGAGAGCCGGCCGATGGCCAGCTCGGGCGCCTTGCGGGCGAGCCGGTCGATGAGGTCGTCGACCTGCTCGTTGGTCTGCGCGATGATGATGAGCGGCTCGTCGGCGGCGGCCAGCTCGACGGCGGCGCGGACGACCAGGGTCGACTTGCCGGCCCCGGGCGGCGAGTCGACCACGACACCGCGGTGGTCGCCGGACCGCACGTCCGCCAGCACGGCGGTGATGACCCGCTCGGCCTCGACGGCGGGCGGCAACTCCAGCTCAGCCAGCACGCGCCCTCCCCTTTCCACCGATGCGCGAGCGCCGCGTCGACGCTGCCGGCACCCTACCGGCACCCTCCGACACCGCCGCCGGGTCAGCGGCCGGTGGCCGTCAGGTAGGCGGCGAGGTGACCGCCGGCCGTGAGCATCGCGCGGCCGCGGGCGGCCAGCCGCTGCCGCCACGCGGCGAGGGACTCGACCAGCGGCCCCGGCCCCTGCGCGGCGCGGACCTGCGCCATGACGGTCGCGATGTGATCGAGCAGGTAGCCGCCCCGACGCAGCAGGTGGGCCAGTTCGGCGTCGCGTACGTCGTCCGGGTCGTACAGGCGTTGCCGGCTCACCCGGTCGCGGCCGGGGGTCAGCACGCCGGCCCGTTCCCATTTGCGCAGGGTCGCGGGCGTCACGGCGAGGCGGTGGGCGAGGGCGCCGACGGTCAGCGGCCGGTCGGGTCGGTCGCGGGGCGGCGCCGCGGTGAGCACGCCGATCGTCGTCTCGACGGCGTCGAGGGTCTCCCGGTCCCGCAGCAGCTGCAGGTGCCCGTGGTCCACGGCACGCAGCGCCGCGTCGACCTCGCCGCGGGTCGCCGCCCGCATGATCTCGGCGGCCGCCCCGTAGCCGTACGCGGGGACGAGCGCCAGGTAGGCGCGCAGCGCCGCGGCGTGCAGGTCGGTGTAGGTGCGGTAGCCGCTGGGGGTGCGGGTGGCGGCCGGCAGGATGCCGTCGCGCTCGTAGTTGCGGACGGCCTGGGTGGAGATGCCGTGCTCGCGGGCGAGGTCCACGGGCCGGTAGGCACGTCCTCCGGTTTGAGGGTTCAGCTGGTCCCCCCGGCGCAGTCATCGGCAGAAGTATCAAAGGCTGGTTCAACGATACGGTTGAGGTCATGGCTTTCGACACCGTGCCCCCGTCACCGACCGCCGACGACCTCGCCGAGCGGATTCGCGCGCTGCCCGACGTCGCCGTGGTCGTGGCCGACGAGGCGTCCGGGGCCCCCGAGGTGGCGTGGGGTTGGCGGTTCTTCTACGTCGGTCCGGATCGCCGGATGCCGTTCGCCACCCTCGGCGAGAGCGACATGGCCGGCTACGACGAGGAGTCCCGGCTGCACCGGCCGGGCGTCTTCCGGCTGAACCTGGACCTCGGCCGGCGGGAGTTCGAGCGCGTGGTCGGCTACCCGCCGGCACGGTGCGCGGACCACCGCGCCTCGACCGACTTCGCGGCGCTCGACGAGCTGCTGCCCAACCCGCTCTACGGCACGGCCGGCTGGGCGTCGGTGCTCAACCCGGGTCCCCGCAGCCTCGCCGAGGTCGAGCGGCTCATCGTGTACGCGCACCGCAGGGCCCGGGACCGCCACCGCCGCCGGTCGACCCGCGACCGGTCGGCCCCCTGAGCGCTGGAGCCCGGCACGCTCTCTTCCCGAGTTGGTCCCGTGCTCCCGCCCGGCGTGATACGAAGAAGAGCGTCAATCGGATGAAACGGGAGGAACGTGGCGCGGAAGCGGGCGGGGTGGGTGCTGCGACCCCGCGAGAACCGCCCGCGGATCTCCTTCCTGGAGCTCCTCTTCGACCTGGGGCTCATCGTCGCGCTGTCCCGGCTGTCCCTGCGCCTGCTCGACGATTTCAGCCTGGTGAACGCCGCGCAGACGCTGGTCCTGCTCGCCGCCGTCTGGTGGGTGTGGACCGTCACCGCGTACACGACGGACTGGTACGACCCGGAGCAGGGGCTGGTCCAGCTCATCGTCATCGGCGTCCTACTCGGCGGCTACCTCATGGCGATGGCCTCCGTACGGGCGTTCGAGGGTCTGGACAGTCTCGCCTTCGCCGGGGCGTACGTCGGTCTGCACCTGTTTCGCGGCCTGCTCCTCGTGACCGCGTTACGCGGCCACGAGCTGCGCGTACGTCCACTGCGGGTGCTGATCTGGTTCGCCGCGACCGGTGTCCTGTGGCTGGGCGGCGCGTTCCTGCCCGCCCCCGCCCGGCTGGTGGTCTGGGCGGTGGCGATCACCCTGGACTACCTGGCCGGGCTGTTCGGCTACTGGGTGCCGAAACTCGGCCGCATCCCTGCCCGAGAGCTGCGGATCATCGGCGAGCACATCTCGGAGCGTTACCGGCAGATGTTCATCGTCGCGCTCGGTGAGATCCTGCTGGTCGGCGCGCTCAAGTTCACCGCGGGTGGCTTCGTCTCCACGGCGGGGGCCGGGCTGCTCCTGCTCTTCGCGAACGCGGTGGCCATGTGGCGCATCTACGTGGCGTACGGCGCCGAGGACCTCGCGGGCGGGCTTGAGCGGTCGACCAACCCGGGACGCCAGGCCCTGGTCGTGGCGTACACACACCTGATCATGGTGGCGGGCATCGTGCTGACCGCCGCCGGCGGCGAGACGATCGTCGTCGGAGCCATGAACGAGACGACGCGCGAGGAGTTGGCCCTCATGATCGCGGGCCCGGTGGTCTTCCTGACCGGACGCACCCTCTACGCGTTCGAGCTGTTCCGCACGATGCTGTGGCGACTGCCGGCCGGTGCGCTGACGCTGGTCGCGGCGGCACCGCTGCTGCAGCGGCTGCCGTCGATCGGCGTCGGGGCCGTCGCGAGCGCCGTGCTCCTGGCCGTGGCCGCCGTCCCCCGCCTGGGGCCCCACCGCTACTGACGCGGCCCGCGCGGATGAGCGTGCGCTGCCGATCGCCGAACTGGCCGACCGGTCCGTCAACGCAGGAGCCCCGCCCGACACCTCGGATGAGATACTCCTCGCCTTCCCGCCGCGACGCGGACCGGGTGCGTCAGGACTAGGTGCCCGCCGGACGGGTACGCCCCGACGTCCATGCCGGCACGCCGGTTGCCGCACCGTCCGGGAGGTGACGTCCAGGTGGCGATGTTCCTGCTCAAGTCGACCTACACCATCGATGGGGTCAAGGGGCTGGTCAAGGACGGCGGCACGAAACGGGTCGAGGCGGTCCGGAAGCTGGTGGAGGCCGCCGGCGGGCGGCTGGAGTCGATGTACTTCGGGTTCGGCGACCACGACACGTACGTGCTGTGCGAACTGGCGGACCATCGCACGGCAGCCGGGCTGGCCATCGCAATCCGGGCCGCCGGTGGTGTCGACACCCGGGTCGTGCCGGTGCTGACCGGCGCGGAGGTCGACGAGGCGGCCCGGCAGCAGGCGGCCTATCAACCGCCGGGCCGATGACCACCTGACCACCCCACCGCGCTCTCGCCCGGACCCTGGAGAGAGAAACCCGTCAGGGAGTCGGGGCAGGTTGATCATGCCGCGGAGCACAGCGATGACCACGACCACCACTCTCCTGCCCGCCGCCACCCCACCCGCCCCGCGACCCGACCGGACGAGGGCCCTGCTCCGCTGCGGCATCGTCGCCGGCCCGATCTTCGTCCTGACGTTTCTCGTCGACGGCGCGACCCGGGACGACTACGACCCGCTGCGGCACCCGGTCAGCTCGCTCGCCCTCGGTGACCACGGCTGGACGCAGACGGCAAACTTCCTCCTGTGCGGCCTGCTCACCCTGCTCTTCGCCGTCGGGGCACGGCGGGCGCTGCGGCCGGGCCGGGCGTCGACCTGGGGACCCCTGCTCATCGGCGTCTGGGCGGTCGGCCTGCTCGTCGCCGGCACCTTCACCACCGACCCGGTCAGCGGCTACCCACCCGGCACCCCGGACGCGCCCACCGCGTACAGCACCAGCGGCACCCTGCACGACGGCGCCGCACTGGTCGCGTTCCCGGCGTTGACCGCCGCGTTCTTCGTCCTCACCCGCAGGTTCGCCGGGCAGCGGCGGCGCGGCTGGGCGATCTACTCGGCCCTCAGCGGTCTCGTCTTCCTGGCCGGCTTCGTCCTCGCCGGCACCGGCTTCGCGCAGACCGCCGGCCTGGTCGACCTCGCCGGGCTCTACCAGCGGATCGCCATCATCACCGGCCTGCTCTGGCTGACCCTGCTCGCCGTTCACCTGCGCCGTCAGGTGTCCGGGGCGCCCACGCGACGTTGACAGGGTCGACCGCGGTCGCCCGACATTTCGACGGAGGGTGCCCTGAGACGGTGAAACCGGGCACCCTCCGGGGACGCCAGGAAGAAAAGTTCCCACCAGCGGCAACATTCGCGGGGGTCCGCCCCGTTCTACCGCCGTGAAAGCCGAGGACGAGGAAGCCTTCCGGGAGTTCGTCGCCGTCCAGATGCCGGTGCTGCGCAGACTCGCGTACGTCACCTGCGGCGACTGGCACGCGGCGGAGGACGCGACGGCGACGGCGCTCGCGAAGCTGTACCCGCGGTGGCGGCGACTGGAGCGACCCGACCTGTACGCGAGAACGATGGTCGTCCGCGCCGCCATCGACGAAAAGCGCCGCCCCTGGCGGCGCGAACACTCGGCCGGCGACGCCCTGCCCGACGTGACGCAGCGCGACCCGGCGTCGGGCGTCGACGACCGGCTGCGGGTCTGGGCCGCACTGCGGGCCATCTCGCCGCGGCAGCGCGCCGCCGTGGTGTGCCGGCACTACCTGGGGATGAGCCTGGAGGAGACGGCCAGCGTCCTCGGCTGGCACATCGGTACCGCCAAGAGTCAGACCTCCCGCGGCCTCAGCCGGCTGCGCGAGGTGCTGACCGCAGACCAGCGTGACGACACCACCACACCAGAACGGGAGAAGACCAGTGCACGTTCCTGACCTCGTGGAGACGGCGACGGCCGACGCGCCGCCGCCGCGATACACGGTCGACGAGATCGTGGCCGCCGGACAGAAGGTGCAGCGGCGTCGTCGGGCGGGGTGGGCGACGGCCTCCGCCGCGTTCGCCGTCACCGGTGTCGTCGCCGCGGCCGGCATCGGCCTGCCCGGCGTGGCCGAGAACCCCGGCGTCGTCGAGCGTCCCGCCGCGGTGACGACGGCCCTCAACCCCGCCACCGGCTGGGAGTTCCCGGACGACCCGTTCAGCTTCGTGTTCCAGCGGTTCGACGCTGGCAAGCTGCACGTGAAGGACCCGCTCGTCGTGTCGACCGCGTACCAGATCGCGCCGCTGCACATCGACGGCCTGGTCACGAACGACCGCGCCGTGGACCCGGACGAGGCCAGCCGGGGGCCACGCGACCCGATCGCGGCCAAGAAGGCGAGCAAGGAGAAGCACTCGCTCTACGCCTACCTGACCGTCTACCGCCCCGGCGCCTTCGACGCCCGCACGTTCGCCGGCCACCGGCTCACCGTCGACGGACGCCAGGCGATCGAGCAGGACGGCCCCACCTACGGGGCGAACCAGCACCGGGCGTTCGCCTGGGAGTACACCGACAACGCCTGGGCCGTCGCGGACACTTTCGCCGAGCCGGCCGACCTCAACCCCGCCGACCTGCACGCCCTGGTGACCGCGCTGCGGCCCCGCGTCCCGGCACCGGCCCGGGTGCCGTTCACCGTCGGCTACCTGCCCGCCGGCTACCACGCCGTCGCGCTCGGCCAGCACGCCCACGCCAGCCTGAACGGCATCGCCAGTGCCGGCGACGGCAATTACGGCGGCGCCATCTTCGCCTCCCCCGCCCTGCCCACCACGGGGCTGACCGCACCGTACGGCGGGCCCGAGGGTGAGGACCCGCCCGGTAGCTTCCAGATCGTCGTCAGCCCCAACGACAACTCCAACCAGGCATTGGAGGAGGGCGAGACGCCGCCGAGCGAGCCCCGCTGCGGCAACGGCTTCTGCAACCGCTGGAGCGCCGACGGCAAGATCACCATCCAGGTGGACAGCGACGGGCGGCTCTCCGACGCGGAGATGACCAAGATCCTGAAGGGGATCACCCTCGCCGACGTCACCAACGACAGCACCTGGCCGCAGGCCGCCACCGCCCTGCGGGTCGGCTGACCCTCCCGCGGACGGCCCGCCCCGATCCCTCTCCGGCGTCCCCGCCCGGGGTGGACCGCACGGCCTCGACCCTCGACAGCCCTCCCTCCTCGGGCGCTGTCGAGGGTCGACGGCGTTTGCCGCACGCCGTTCAGCGACGCGGCTTGGGCACCATCCGGTTGAACCGCGGCTTGAGGGCCAGGACCAGCGCCTCCTTCGCACCCTCCGGGTTGTCGGTCTCCTGCCAGCGGACTGGCACCCGCCCAGCCAACCGGCGATCTCCTCGGCCGTCGCGGCCTTGGCGGGAGTGTCCAGACGTCGGCCGACCTGGTCGTGCAGCACCGACGAGTCCCGGTTGCCGGTCAGGTGCTGCCGGAGACGGTTGCGCAGGTTGCCGGTGCGGCCGACGTAGACGACCGCGCCGCGCTCAAGGACCACGTGCACGCCAGGCGCCGGTGGCGCGCTGGCGGCGGCCTCCCGGGTGTACGGCTGAGCAGGCGTGAATCCAGCCAACAGCTCATCGATCATGGGGTCGGGCATCCCCGGAGGTTACTGGGAGGCCGCGTCCTCCGCGGCCCCGCACGGGCCGGTGTGCCCGTCGCGCCGCCGGCAGCGGCCGGCCCCGTCGAGCCGGGCGTCGCACCACACTCGGGTACGCAGAAACTGCCGGTCCTCTTCGCTCAGTGTCGCCTCGCCGAAGTCGACGGTGTCGACGTGGCCGAGCGAGTCACGCAGCGCCCTGACCAGGGCGACCGCGCCGTCGAGGCTGGTCAGCGTGGTCGGCAGGTGGATGACCCAACGCGGCGCGGTCATCGCGGCCACCTGCTGTTGCGCGCATGCTGGCAGCTCCCGTAGCGGGACTGCCACTGGCGCAGCGCCTGGCGGGTGCGCTCGGCCTCCGTGTTCGCGGTGGTCAGCTCGCGGTGCAGGCGTTCGAGCTCATCGGCCACCCGGTGGAGGTAGTCGAGCACCTGATCCGGGTCGAGCCCCCGCCACCGGGTGTCGAAGACGGCGGACCGGAGGTCGTGCGGGTGCAGGCGCTCGCCGGTCAGGTAGATCACGGTCGCGGCGCCATCTGCTCGGCGATCAACAGTTGGACCTGGCGATCGGTGAGCCCACGCTCGTCCAACACCCGGCGACCCCACCGGTGCAGCCGGCACGGATGCCGGGCTCGGTCGTTGCGGCAGCGCTGCCCGTCGGGCCACTGCTCGGGGGCGTGCACGGTGACCGCCCTGATGGCGAAGCCGACGTCCTCGGCGGTCACGTACGGCGGCAGCGGCAGGTCACCCAGCACCTCATCGATCGGGTCCATGGCCCTCCTTCATCAGACGGCTACGCCTGTTCACTCGGCGAAGCCGCTCGTTCCTGCTGTTCGCGGCGCCGAGACGGGCGGGGTCGATTGGAACGGCTGCGCGCCCGCACCAACCGGAGCCCAGCACCCGCCCCGGGCCTGCCTCCTCACTCTGGAACGGACAGTGAGCAGGAACCACAGCGCTGGCTGGGCTCATTTGAGGCATTAATGAGGCACTGTGCGTCCCTTGAATCCCACGCAGAGTCACTAGAGTGGCCCCGGCGGAAGGAGGACGCGTGGCCCTCAAGCGATACCGGCTGGTGCAGCGGCGCAAGATGCTGGGATTCAGTCAGGAGCGATTCGCCAGCGCCCTCGGTGTAGATCGCTCAACGGTGGTCCGATGGGAGCGCGCCGAGACGGATCCTCAGCCGTGGCATCGGGTCCGGATCGCCGAAGCGCTCCAGGTGCCGCTGGACCAGCTTCAGGAGATCCTCGATGATGTCTCCGTCGCGACACCTCGAGGAAGCAGCATGGGAGACACCCCCGGCCATACCCAAGCCGCAACGCGCGCCGAGTTGCTGACCGGCCTGCGCGCCTTCCTCACGCGCTACCTGCCGAACGACGGCACCGGGCGCCCCTCTGCCTCACTGCCCGACGTGCGGCGGGCTGTTGCCCGCGTGCACGGGCTATACCAGCGAGCCAGTTATGTCCCCGCCTCGCGCCACATCCCGGACGTCCTCCGAGCCGCAACCGAGCTGACCCAAGCTGGATCGGGAATCCACCGGGCGACCGGCTTCAAGCTGCTCGCCGCCGCATACATCGCGGCGTCGAAGATCGCCTGCAAGGTCGGCGACGGCGAGACGGCACTCCTCACCGCCGACCACGCCGCCACCTCGGCACAACTCGCCGACGACCAGGCGCTGGCAGCGGTCGCCGCGTACCAAGCTGCGTGTGCCCTCCTCCGGTTGCCGGATCGCCTCGCCGAGGCTGAGGCGATCACCGGCGCCAGCATCGACCACCTGGGACGGGTGCGGTCATCGCCCCACCCGGATCTGACCTCCGCGCAGGGCGCGCTCCTGCTCCTCGCCGCCATCATTGCGGCGCAGCAGGGTGAAGTGAAGCGGGCCGGGCGTCACCTCACGCAGGCACAGGCCCTCGCGGCGGATCTCGGATTCGACCAGAACCGATTGTGGACAGGGTTCGGGCCAACCAACGTCTCCATCCATTCGGTGTCTGCGGCCGTCACGGCTGGCAACGCCGAACGTGCCGTCGAGATTGGAAGTCGACTAGACACGTCCCGGCTGCCCATCGCACTGGTCGGGCGACGGGCGCAGGTTCACCTGGACCTCGCGCAGGCATGCGCGATGGGCAGCGGCGGCAGCTCGCTCGCCGTCCTTCACCTGCTGGAAGCCGAACGAGTCGCGCCCGAGGTGCTCGGCGCCAACGTCCAGGCACGGGCCCTGCTGCTCGACCTGCTGTCAAAGGAACGCCGAACCGCGACGCCCGGCCTACGGCCGATGGCCGTACGGGCAGGGCTGATCACATGACCGACGGGAAGGTCCTGTACCTCGTCGTATGCGCCGCACCCCCGGCACTCCAGATCGACGAACTCGTCGACCTGCTGATGACAGACGGCTGGACCGTCTGCGTGATCGCCACACCGACAGCGGCGACCTGGATCGACCGGGACGCCCTGGCCATGCAGACTGGCTATCCGGTCCGTTACGAGTGGCGACAGCCGGGCGAGCCAGACGCGCTGCCCAAGGCGGACGCCGTAGTGGTCGCGCCAGCGACCTTCAACACGATAAACAAGTGGGCACTCGGCATCAGCGACAACGTCGCCCTCGGCATCCTCAATGAGGCGTTGGGTCTTGGTCTCCCGATAGTCCTCCTACCGTTTGTCAAGCGAGCCCTGACCTCTCACCCTGCATACAAGCGCAGCATCGACGCACTTCGCACGAGTCGCGTGGCCCTTGCCGCCCGGCCTAAAGAGCTCCAGGAACCCGGCCGGGAAGAGGCACCCTGGCCCAGCGTTCTCACTGCCATAAAAAACCTCTAGCCCGATCACATGCCAAGCCACTCCCGCGCGGCGCACTTGGCTCGGACCAGCTAGCCACACGTACACAACATCCCCGACCGGCCTGAGATCGACACCCCCGACCACTCACAGGATCACGCGAGTGGCTCACACACCGAACACCGACAGGAAAGCTGTCCGGCATGCGACAGATGGCGTTTTCCGGGCGCCGCGTGCCTGACTCGCTGACTATCGTTCGGCTCCGCATCCATCCGTCTCTTAGGACAGACGTTATCGATGGTGACCGACGCCGGTCGACCGGAGCCGACCCTGATCATGCACTTCACGCACATCGACAACCTGCCGGGCATCCTGAAAGCCGGCAAGTTGTTCTCGGACAGCGGCGTGGGCTCGCAGTTGGCAACGAACGTGGGTGCCGCAGAGATCAAGGCGCGCCGGCGGCAACGGATTGTTCCCTGTACGCCGGGCGGCGTCGTCGCCGACTACGTGCCGTTTTACCTCGCGCCACGGTCCCCGATGATGTATCGCATCGCGTGCGACCACCGTGACGGAAAGCCGGGTTGCTACCCAGGAGGGGACGATCCGCTCGTCTACCTCGTGAGCTCGGTAGAGCGGGTTGACGCCGCCGGGCTCGACTGGGTGGCGAGCGACGGCAACTGTTCGGTAGGACTCACAAGCTTCTCGGCCCGCCTCGATGATCTTGCCGCGCTCATCGACTGGCCGCTGCTGCGAGCGAGAGTCTGGAAGGACATCCCCGAGGACATGGATCGGATGCGCCGGCGGGCTGCCGAGTTCCTGGTGCATCGTGAGTTTCCCCTCAACCTGGTCATCGGTTACGCCGTACGGACGGACGAACGGCAAGAGCAGGTGAAGCAGCTCCTGCGTGACGCTGGCATGATCGAGCCGTACGTTCGTGTCAGACCGGACTGGTACTACGGTTACGAGCGGCGGGAGGTGCGCCAATGATCATCTTGAGTCACGGGAACCTGCTGACCGCTGACGCCGACGCGCTGGTCAACACCGTGAACACGGTCGGAGTGATGGGCAAGGGCATCGCCCTGCAGTTCAAGCGCGCCTACCCGGCCAACTACGCCGCCTACCGAGCCGCGTGCGGCAGCAACGAGGTCCGCCTAGGCCGAGTGTTCGTATTCGACTCGGCCCGCCTCGGCCCTCGCAGATACGTAATCAACTTCCCCACCAAGGGCCATTGGCGAGCCGATTCGAGATTGTCGGACATTGAGGCTGGTCTTGCCGATCTCGTACGTGTCGTACGCGAACGGCAGATCACGTCGGTGGCTGTTCCCGCTCTGGGCTGCGGCAACGGGGGGCTCGACTGGAACGAGGTGCGGCCGGCTATCGAGCGGGCCTTCGCCGAGCTTCCCGATGTGCGGGTGCTGCTCTTTCCACCGGAGGGGGCACCGGACCCGGCCGACATGCCGGTAGCGACCGAGAAGCCTCCGCTGACCTCCGGACGGGCCACCCTACTGCAGGCCATAGATCGTTATCTGGAACGGGCACGCGCGCTCGAGCCGCGCGACGGCGTCACACTTCTAGAGATCCAGAAGATCGCCTACTTCCTGCAGGTCCTTGGGCAGCCGCTACGCCTGCAGTTCAATCGCGGCCGCTACGGCCCGTATGCCGAGAACCTCAACCACGTCCTGGACAGGCTGGAGGGGCATTACCTCACCGGCTTCGGCGACCGGTCAGCGCGGGTCGAGGAGCTTCAGCCGATCCGACTCACCGTCGGCGCTGCCGAGGCGGTCAGAGTCTGGCACGCCGCTCATGACTCGACGCCGTCCGAGGTGTTGGACCAGTTGACGCGCCTGGTCGACGGTTTCGAGGCCCCTTACAGCCTTGAGCTACTGGCAACCGTCCATTACGCGGCCGCGCTGCATCCGCCCACCAGCGATCTCGACGAATTGACCGAGCGAGTTCGTAATTGGAGTGGCCGGAAAGCACGCCTTTTCACTGCTCCGCATATCCGGCTGGCCTACGACCGTCTGCAGTCAGCGGGTCTAATACCCGCGTTGAATGCTGCGTGAAGGTTTTATCAACGGGCCTCAAGCCCATCAGGTATGGGGGTCAGCGAGTGGTGACGCGGATGGGCGAGGCTTCTCGGTGACGGATCTCGAACGGGGCATCTACGAGCACCTCATTACCAGCGATCTCGCCAACCGGCTTGGCACGGTGGATGGGGCGCGTATCCAGCGCGGAAACCTCGACCCCGCCGACGCGCCCGATGCCCTCGCCCGTCACGTCGCAGCCCTTGCCCAGCGCGCGTTGCACGCCGTCGGCGGTGGTGACGACCGGCTTCAGCGCCAGGTCGACCTGGCGAACCGGATGGCGGAGGCCATCGGAGCGCTCAGCCCGCAGGCAGCCACCGCACAGGATCAGATCGCCGACGCCCAGCACCTCCTGCACGCGATCGCCGCTCCGCCCATCCCGCCCGCGCAGCCCGTCTTCCCGTCGCGGCCCACCACTCCGCTCTCCACCGGGGCGCTCCTGGTGAACGGCAAGCATCAGCCGCGCATCGGGCACGAGGTCACGCACGAGATGGCCTCCGCGGACCGGGTGGATCTGCTCTGCGCCTTCATCAAGTGGTACGGGCTGCGCGTCGTCGAGCCGTCGATCCGGGACCTGATCGCCCGGGGCGGAAGGCTCCGGGTCATCACCACGACCTACCTCGGCGCGACCGATCAGCGGGCCCTCGACCGGCTCGCCGAGTTGGGCGCCGACATCAAGGTGTCGTACGAGACCCGGACCACCCGGCTGCACGCGAAGGCGTGGCTGTTCCGCCGCAACAACGGCACCAGCACGGCGTACGTCGGCTCGTCGAACCTGTCGAGGACCGCCCTGATCGACGGCGTGGAGTGGAACGTCCGCATCTCCAACCTGGAGCAGCCGTACGTCATCGACACGTTCACCGCGACCTTCGAGGACTACTGGAACGACCCGGCGTTCGAGGCGTACGACCCGGCCCGGGACGCCGACCGGTTGCGGCACGCGCTGCGCGGGGAGCGCCCCGGCGAGACGCCCACCGAGATCGCCAGCCTGGACGTGCGGCCGTACGGCTACCAGGCGGAGATCCTGGCCGACCTGGACGCCGAGCGGCAGGTCCACGGCCGGCACCGGAACCTCGTCGTCATGGCCACCGGCACCGGAAAGACTGTGGTGGCGGCGCTGGACTACCGGCGGCTGCACCGTGCCGGCACGGTCGACTCGCTACTCTTCGTCGCCCATCAGGAGCAGATCCTGCGGCAGAGCCTGTCGACGTTCCGTCAGGTGATGGGCGACGGCAGCTTCGGCGAGACGCTGGTCGGTGGCCGCGAGCCGCAGCACTGGAAGCACGTCTTCGCCTCCATCCAGTCGCTGCACCGGCGGGAGATCGACCCCGAGGCGTACGACATGGTGATCGTGGACGAGTTCCATCACGCCGAGGCGCCCACGTACGCCGAGCTCCTCACCCGGCTGCGGCCACGCGTCTTGCTGGGGCTGACGGCGACCCCCGACCGGGCCGACGGCGGCGACGTACGCCGCTGGTTCGACGGCCGCGCGGCCGTGGAGCTGCACCTGTGGGAGGCGTTGGAGCGGCAGTTGCTCGCGCCATTCCAGTATTTCGGACTGCACGACGACGTGGACCTGTCGCAGCTGCGGTGGAAGCGCGGGCAGGGGTACGACCCGACGGAGCTGGACAACCTCTACACCGGCAACGATGCGCGGGCGCGGGCGGTGCTGCGGGCCGCTCGGGAGCTGGTCGACGTGTCGCGGATAAGGGCGTTGGGTTTCTGCGTGAGCATCGGGCACGCCGAGTTCATGGCGGACTGGTTCACCAAGCACGACGTACCGTCGGCGGCGGTCACCTCGCGGGTCGACCCCGCCGGCCGGCTGGCCTTGCTGCGGGACTTCAAGGCCGGCAAGCTGCGCGTCCTCTTCACGGTCGACCTGTTCAACGAGGGCGTCGACCTGCCGATGGTCGACACGATCCTCATGCTGCGGCCCACGGAGAGCGCGACCATCTTCCTTCAGCAGCTCGGTCGCGGGCTGCGCCTGGACGACGACAAGCCCTGCCTGACGGTGCTCGACTTCATCGGCGGGCAGAACGCCCACTTCCGCTTCGACCTGCGCTGGCGGGCGCTGACCGGGGTGAGCCGGCGGGCCGTGAAGGAGGCGGTCGAGGAAGACTTCCCGTCGCTGCCGAGCGGCTGCCACGTCCAGCTCGATCGGGTCGCCAAGGAGATCGTGCTCGCCAACCTCAAGTCGGCGCTGCCGACGTCGAAGCCGGGGCTCGTCGCCGAGCTGCGGCAGCTCGGCGACGTGAGCCTGGCGGAGTATCTGCGGGAGAGCGGCCTGGAGATCGAGGATGTCTACCGATCAGCTGGGGTCGGTGGATGGACCGGGCTGCGCCGGCTCGCCGGCCTGGACACCTCGACACCCGGCCCGGATGACCGTGAGCTGAGCCGGGCCTTTGGTCGGATGCTGCACCTCGACGACCCCGACCGGCTGGACCTGCTGGCCCGGGTCGCGGGCGGCGCGCGGCCCGAGGCGGGACGCCTGTGGGACCTGCTGCACTTCGACCTGTGGGGACCGAACGCACCGCTGACCTCGCGGGACGAGCGGCTTGCGCGGCTCTGGGCCGACCCGGCCCGCTGCGCCGAGCTGCGGCAGGTGGCGCAGGTGCTGCGGGACCGCATCCACCGGGTCACCGAGGCGGTCGACCTCAAGGATGTGCCGTTGCGGGTGCACGCCCGGTACAGCCGCAACGAGGCGTGCGCCGCGTTCGGTATGCCGAACCCGGGATCGCTGCGCGAGGGCGTGAAGTGGCTGCCGGACGCCCAGGCCGACCTCTTCTTCGTCACCCTGGTCAAGTCGGAGGCGCACTACTCCCCCACGACCATGTACGCCGACCGGGCCGTCACCGACACGCTCTTCCAGTGGGAGTCACAGAGCACCACGTCGACTGCCTCGGCGACCGGGCAGCGCTACATCCATCACGACGAGCGCGGTTCGACGGTGCACCTGTTCGTCCGGGAGACCAAGGTCGCCGACCGTGACCTGGGCGCGCCGGCCTACCTCTACGCCGGCCCCATGACGTACGAGTCGCACACTGGCGACCGGCCGATGCGCATCCTGTGGCGGATGCGGCACCCGCTGCCCGCCGACCTCTACGCCGCCGCCCGAGCGATCGCCGCCTAACTGCGCGGTTCGGTCGTCAGGGTGAACGCTGGGCGGTCGACGGCTGGGCCGCCAGCCGGGGTTCCACGTCCTCGGGCAGCTCCGCCCCGCAGAGCGCGCAGACGTAGTCGTCGTCGCGGACGACGTTGCGTTCACCGCAGTCGAGGCAGCGTCGGAAGACGACCGCCGCGGTGAACCCGTCCGGACGGTCGACACCGGCACGGTCGAGGGCGTCGGCCACTGCCATCCAGGAGGCGGGGTCGGGGCAGTAGCCGGTGGACTGGTTGCTGACCTCGGTCACGACCCAGCGGTCCTGCTCGGCGGTGAAGGCGATCTCGCCCGCGCCGAGGACCTCGCCACCGCCGGCGCAGGCGACGTGTTCGCTGCGTCTCGGCGCGAGCCGCAGGGTGCCGCCGGGGTCGATGACGTAGGTGAACGGCTCGTCGTGGTCGCGTGGGTCGGTGGCCGCCAGGTAGGCGTCGAGGTCGGCCGGTGATCGGATGGGCGCGCCCTCGGGGAAGTCGCCGACCGACGCCCGCACGTCGGCCGGGCCGACGTACCGGTATCGACGCGCCGCTACCGTCACGGCACCGAGCGTACGCCCGTCTGAGCCCCACCGTGGACGACCACGCGGGCCCCCCACTATCCCGGCTGGTCGGCGGTTCGGGCGTGCCGCCCGGTGGCGGGCCGGGCGTCGCCGTGCCCCGGCCACCACGCCTTGTGTCCGATCAGCGCGGTGAGGGCGGGAACGAAGAACATCGACATGACGAAGGCCGACAGCACGATGCCGATGGCCACCGCGAAGCCCATCTGCTGCAGGAACGAGATGGGCGCGAGCAGCAGCACCGCGAACGTCCCGGCCAGGATCAACCCTGCTGCCGCGACGGTCGGGCCGGCGTGTTCGACGCCGATGGCGGCGGCCCGGTGTGGCTCGTTGCCGGCCCGTGCTTCCTCGCGGAGTCGGGCGATCATCAGGATGTTGTAGTCGGTGCCGATCGCCACCACGAAGAGGTAGAGGATGATCGGCAACTGGAAGGTGACGCCGGGTTCGCCCCGGATGCCTTGGAAGAGGTAGACGGTGGCGCCGAGGGTGGCGGCGAAGTTGAGCAGCACCGCGATCACGAGGTAGATGGGCGCGACCAGGCTGCGCAGCAGCAGCGCGAGGATGAGCGCGATCAGGGCGGCCGCGACGGGCAGGATCACCGACAGGTCGCGGTTGTTGGCCGAGTTGATGTCCGCGAAGATCGCGGTGGTCCCGCCGACCAGCGCCCGGGTGCCGGGTGGGGCCGCCGCGTGTACGGCGCGCCGCAGGTCCTCGCGGACGAGGGTGATCGCCTCGTTGGAGACCGGGTTCTCGTTGAGCAGCAGGTTGACCCGGGCGACACTCGGGTCGGTGCTGCGCTCCGGGGGCTGCGCCTGGCCCACCCCGGGGGCTTTCGCTACGGCGGCCGAGAATTCGGTGATCTGCTGCTCGGTCAGCGGTGACCCGTTGGTGGTGGTCAGGTAGGTCTCGGTGGGGGCGAGCGCACCGGCGGCGAACCCGCGTTGCAGGTCCTTCGCGGCCTTCGCCGACTCGGTGTCCTGGGGGAAGCCGGCGCTGAAGTCGTAGTCGGCCTTGTAGCCGAACACGCCGACGGCGAGCGCGACCAGGAGGGCGCCGGAGGCCGCCGCGACGAGCGCCGGCCGGCGTCCGATGGCGGTGCCGAGCCGGTGCGACACGGTGGCCTTGGGTGCGCGCTGCCACGCCTTGGAGGGCCAGAAGACGTACCGGCCGAGCAGCGAGACGACCGCCGGGATGAGGGTGAGTGAGGTGACCAGCATGACGGCGACGGCGATGGCGAGCGCCGGGCCGAGGGAGCCGAAGAAGCCCAGGGAGGCGAGGAGCAGCACGAGGAACGCGACGATGACCGCCCCGGCGGCCGAGGTGATGACCTCACCGACCCGCTGGACGGAGATGATCATCGCGGTGCGCTTGTCGTCGCCGGCGCGCAGCCGCTCCCGATAGCGGAAGAGCAGGAACAGGATGTAGTCGGTGCCGATGCCGAAGAGCACGATCAGCAGGATCGTCTGCACGTCCTGGCTGACGCTGAGGTCGAAGGCCTTGCCGGCGGCGGCGACGAGACCCGTCGTGATGCTCAGGACGACTCCGACGACCACCACGGGCAGCACCGCGGCGATGGGGCTGCGGAAGATGATCAGGATCAGTCCGATGATCAGGATGATGGTGGCGATGCCGACGACGGCGAAGGCCTGGTTGAAGGTGTCCTCGTTGTCGACGAAGCTCGCCACGTCGCCGGCCACGCCTGCGGTCAGCCCACTGTTCGCCAGCTCCGGGCCGAGGTCGCGCCGCAGGTCGCGGACGGCGTCGAGCAGCGCCGGGTCGTCCGGGGTGGGGGCGTCGAGCCCGACGCTGATGATCTGCACCGACTTGTCGGGCGCCACGGCCTGCGGGCCGGTCAGGTAGCCGGACGTGTGCGGGATGTTCCTGGCCTTGAGCGACTGGGCGAGCTGACCCACCCTGGCCTCGTCCGCCGGCGTGAGCTTCTGCCCGTCGGCGCGCTTGACCACGATGGTCGCCGTCGCCGTGGCCTGCTGTGGGAACGCCTTCTGCCCGAGCTCGGTGGCCCGCACGGACTCGTAGGAGCGGGGCAGGAAGCTCTCCTGGTCGGCGGAGGTGATGTCGCTCAACGACGGTGTGGTGGCGATGATGGCGGCCGCCGCGATCACCCACCCGGCGATCACCCACCACGCCTTGCCGACGACGAACCTGCCCAGCCGCTCGAACATGCTTCCCCCGTGGGTCCGGCACCGACGTCTGGGCCCGGACCGCCCAGGGGCACCCGCCCGTCACCGCGTCGGGCAGTCTTCGCCACCCGCTGTGCAGCCTACCGTCGCAAGTCGCCCCTTTTCGGACACTTGGGCTCGGCCGCCGCGGGTGCCCGCGGGGACGGGGGCCGGTCCGGTCGGACCGGCCCCGCTCACCTGGCGTACGTCAGGCCGGCTCCGACCACTCGTTGACCCGGCGGACGTCGACCTCGACGTCGACGCCGGCCTCGATGAAGAGATCGACGAACCGCTTCGCCCACTCCATCGCCTCGTCCTTCGACCGGACCTCCAACAGCGCGAACCCGGCGATGAGCTCCTTGGTCTCGGTGAACGGACCGTCGGTGATGGTGGTCTTGCCCTTCTCGGCGGTGATCCGCCCGGACTCCTTGCTGCTCTTCTCCAGGCCCTCACCGGCGAGGAGGACGCCGGCCTTGGCGGCCTCGCCGACGAAGGCACCCATCCGCTCGATGAACTCGGGGCTCGGGTCGAAGGTGCCGGGCTGGTCCTCGTCGAGCTTGTGCATGAGCATGTAGCGCATTTCGGTGGTTCCTCTCCAGGATCTCGGTGGCTCTCACTGACGCGTCGATCGGATCGGCCGGGATCCGACATCCGGTTTCAAGATTTTTCTGACCGCTGTCGACGGCCCGTCTGGTCGCACGCGGCGGCCCGGTCGAGCAGCAGTGCCCGCTCCCGCGCGTTGCCGGCCAGTGACGCCGCGCGTTCGAACTCGCGCCGCGCCTCGTCGTGCCGCCCGAGCTTGGCGAGCAGGTCGCCGAGCACGCTGGGCAGCAGGTGGTACTGGGCGAGCGCCGGCTCGTCGGCCAGCTTCCGGGCCAGCTCCAGACCGGCGGCGGGGCCGTCGGCCTGGGCGACCGCGACCGCGCGGTTCAACTCCACCACGGGCGAGGGCACCAGCCGGGCCAGCTCCGCATAGAGGGTCGCGATCCGCGCCCAGTCAGTCTCCTCCGGCGTACGCGCCCGCGCGTGGCAGGCGGCGATCTCGGCCTGGACGGCGTACGGGCCGGGGTGGTCGGTGCGGGCCCGGTCGAGGGCGGCGAGGCCGCGGCGGATGAGCAGCTGGTCCCAGCGACTGCGGTCCTGGTCGTTGAGGAGGATCGGCTCGCCGTCGGGGCCGGTGCGGGCGCGGGTCCGCGACGCCTGGATCTCCAGCAGCGCGGCGAGCCCGTGCACCTCGGGTTCGTCCGGCATGAGGCCCTGCAACTGTCGGGCCAGCCGCAGCGCCTCCTGCGCGAGGGCGGGGCGCATCCAGTCGTCGCCGGCGGTGGCCGCGTACCCCTCGTTGAAGATCAGGTAGACGACCTCCAGCACCGACCCGAGGCGTTCGGCGCGTTCGGCCGGCTCGGGGACCTCGAACGGCACCTTGGCCGCGGCGAGGGTCTGCTTGGCGCGGGTGATCCGCTGCCCGATGGTCGACTCGGTGGTGAGGAAGGCGCGGGCGATCTCGCCGGTGGTGAGGCCGCCGAGCAGCCGCAGGGTGAGCGCGGCCCGCGCGATCGGGGAGAGCACCGGGTGGCAGGAGACGAAGATCAGCCGCAGCAGGTCGTCCTCGATGCGGTCCTCGACGGCGGCGTCGAAGTCGGGGGTGTGGTGCTCGTCGAGGTCACGACCGAGGGCGTCCACCACCCGGTCGCGGGTCTGCTGGCGGCGGACCAGGTCGACGGCCCGCCGTCTGCCCACTGTCGTCAACCACGCGCCGGGGTTGGTGGGTACGCCGTCGCGCGGCCACTGTTCGAGGGCGGCGACCATCGCGTCCTGCGCCAACTCCTCGGCCAGCCCGACGTCCCGGACGATCCCGGCGATGCCGGCGACGATCCGACCGGCCTCCATCCGCCACACCGTTTCGACGGTGCGCCGCACCTCGAACACCCCCACGAAGCACATCACAGCAGGTCAGGCCGGGCGTCCGCCAGCGCACCCCCACCGACGTCGAGGCCGCTCGGTCAGGCGGCGCCGGACTTCGGCGCGAACCGGACGTCGAAGCGAATGGTCGGGGCGTCGTAGCACCGCCTGTCGGGTGGCGCCGCCTGTCGTTCCCGGTGTCTGTCACACCGGCCGCCTAGCGTGGGCGACAACGTGCCCGAGGAGGAGCGGCGATGATCGACCATCTGTCCGTCCAGGTCCGCGACGTGGCCGCGAGCGCCGCGTTCTACGACGCCGTGCTCGCGCCGCTCGGCGGCCGACGGCTGCTGGAGTTCCCGGACGCCATCGGCTACGGCCGGGAACGGCCCGACTTCTGGCTGGGGCCGACGGTGACCCCGGGCGACGCCCGCGAGGTGCACCTGGCGTTCACCGCCGACAGCCGGGCCGCCGTGCGGGCGTTCCACGACGCCGCCGTGGCGGCCGGCGCGGAGGTGCTGCACGCCCCGCGCGTATGGCCGGAATATCACCCGGCCTACTACGGCGCCTTCGTCCGTGACCTCGACGGCAACAACGTCGAGGCCGTCTGCCACACGCCGGAGTGACCGGCTGATGGAGCAGCGGATCAGCCTCGTCACCCTCGGCGTCACCGACCTGGCTCGGGCGCGCACCTTCTACGAGCGGCTGGGCTGGCGCGGCCAGGAGGTCGAGGAGACGGTCTTCTTCCAGGCCGGCGGGTTGGCGCTGGTGCTGTGGGGGCGGGACAAGCTGGCCGCCGACGCGGGTGTCGACGATCCGGGCGGCGGCTTCGGCGGGTTCACGCTGGCACAGAACGTCCGCTCCCGGGCCGAGGTCGACGCGCTGCTGGCGGCGGCCGGCGCGGCCGGCGCGAAGGTGACCCGGCCGGCCCGGGAGACCTTCTACGGCGGCTACGCCGGCTGCTTCGCCGACCCGGACGGCCACGTCTGGGAGATCGCCTGGAACCCGGGCCTCCCCCTCGCCGCGGACGGCACGGTGACCGTCCCGGACTTCGGCGCCCCCGACTGAGCCACCGCCACCCGGGCTGATCGAGGAATGATCGACTCCGATTCCCTGATATCGCGGTGTCCGGGGCGACCGGATACCGCGATATCGCTGATCCCGTGTGGATCACGCCCCGGATCACCGAGCGCCGGACACCGGGCACGGGCACCGAGCACCGGGCGCGCCCGGCGCCGGTAGATCTTGGTGAGTTGTGGCCCCTATGGGGGCACTAATCGTCCAAGATCTGGGGGCGTGGTCCGCGTCGACCGCTCCGCGCGGGACGTATGTCCGGTTTGGCGGGTGTCCGGGGTTGGGGTTCGGGTCCCGTGGGCGGGGCCACCTCGGGGCGAATTCGTGGCGGCCCGACACCGACACCGACACCGACACGCACCGACACCGACACGCACCGGCACCGGCACCGGCACCGGCACCGGGCGGAGGTACGTCAGTCGCGGGGGCAGAGCAGCGGGTCGAGCAGCGGCAGCTGGATCGGGTCGAGGCAGATGGTGAGCAGCCGCGGGTTCGAGGTCGACGGCGGGGTCGTCGGGGTGGGCGCGGTGGTCGGCGGTGGGCTGCTCGGCGCCGGGGCGGGGGCGGGGGCGGTCGTCGTGGTGGGGGTCGGCGCGGGCGCGGGCGGCGTGGTGTCCTCGACCGGGGGCGGCGCGGGTGCGGTCGTGGGGGCCGGTGCGGTCGTCGGGGCCGGTGCGGGAGCCGTGCCCGAGTCGGATCCGCCGCCCCCGTTCGGCGTTTCCACCCGGTCGGTCGGCGTGGTGCCCCCCGGCGTTCCGGGAGCCGTCGGCCGGGAGGGCGTGTCCCCCCGGGAGGCGGGCGGCACCGGGCCGGTGGCGGGCGGCGTGACCGCGCCGCCGCCCGAGGTGAGCGGCTCGGTCGGCAGGGTCGGCACGACCGCCCCGATCGCCCAGGGTCCCTGGGTGTCGAGGGCTCCCGCCCCGATCTCGTAGCGCTGTCGGTCCTGCTCGGAGCCGCCTGCGGCGGTGCTGAAGCTGACGAACGCCAGCATGGCGACGGTGGCGGCCACCGCGCGGCGCTCGGGGCGTACGGCGGTCAGCGGCGCGTGGTGCGGGTGCGCCGGAGCCGGCGGGGTGGGCCGGCGGCGCTGATGCGCCTCGGCGAGCGCGTCGAGTTCGGCGACGACGGTGGCGCGTTCACCGCGGGCGGCGGCGACGGCGAGGGTCAGGTAGAAGCGGGTGTTCGCGACGGTGGTGTCCGGCACGAGCAGCCCGGCGAGCCGCGCCGCCGCGGCGGTGTGCAGCAGGGTGAGCGGCACGTCGGGGTGGTGGGCGGGCCCGAGCAGGTCGGCGTACCGCCACTCGCGCTGCTGCTCGCGGCCCCCGAAGGCGACGCGGTGGTTGGTGACGACGGCGAGGCCGGCATCCACGACCCGCAGGCCGCGGGGCAGGGCGCGTCCGGTGGCGCCGGGTGGTCCGACGGTGAGCGCGGGCGGGGGCAGCCCCGGCACGTGCCGGGCGATGGCCTCCACCAGCTCGGCGGCGGGCAGCACGCGGTAGACGAGTTCGTCGCTGTCGAGCTCCACGGGCAGGCCGGTCCGTGGCTGGGCGGCGCCGAGGAAGCCCGCCGCCTCGATGCGCTGCCGGGTCAGTTCGTCGGCGCGGCGGGTCCACGCGTCGAGCGCGGTCTGGTGGTCGCGGCGCCGCCGTTCGTTCTCGCGGTCGGCCCAGGTGACCCGCCAGCCGTGTCGGGTGGTCGCCGGGGCAGCGGTTTCGAGTGAGGAGATGGTCACGCGCGGTACAACAGTCCGCGTTCGGGACAGGACACGCACCGAGAATAGATGCTTCCCTTTGTTCCCGATAAGAGAGAATTGGCCCCGCCGATGGGCGGTGCTCAGCCGCTCAGGAGATCACCCGCTGCGGGTACGCCTCAACCTCCCGCGACCAGTGCTCAGCGGCGACCGCCAGGTGGTCGGCCGAGACGGTCAGCGGCAGGCGGTAGACGGCGGTCAGCGGGCGCCGCATCCACGGGGGCAGCGACTCGTAGGAGAACTCGACGGTCAGCTCGATCCGGCGACGGCGGATGACGCGGGTGTGGAACGCCAGATTCGGCTCGGTGAAGCGCAGCACGGCCGACGGAGCGGCGACACCCGATGCCGCCTCGGCGTGCCAGCGCAGCCAGTCGGTGAGCATCCCGGCCTCGGCCACGGTGAGGCTGGGCTCGCAGTGGGACCAGGCCTGACCGTCGGCGGTGCGGGCGTCCGCCTCGATGAGCAGCCAGTCGTCCCACGCCGTCGCGTCGTCGGGATCGACGGGCGGCTCGACGCCCGGCTGGTAGCCGACCGGGCGGATCCTCAGCCGCGCACCGTCGTCGGAGCGGATCTCCATGCCGATCATCATCTAGGACAAAGACCGCCATTCGTGTAGGAATCGGATCAAGATGAAGCGGATCACGGTGGCCACGGCTCGCCGCCGCCGGTCCGAGACGCGTCGACGGCGATGACTCTGCGGCATGAATATGCCGCAGAGTCATCGGGCTCGCTTCACGATCTGCTCGGCGCACGAGCGAGACGCGGACCGGCGCTTCCCGCGCGGGCGAGACGCGGCGCGGTGCCGACGGCGTGACCACCACCGCGTGGTGCGAGGTCAGGGCCCTCGATCAGGTCCAGACGGTACGGCGCACCCCGCGGTGCCCGGCACACGCCTCCCGGGAGCCACCGGTCAGGCTGACCACCCCGTCGCGGCACTGCACCAGGTAGCCCCGCCCGGACCAGAACTCCTGCGCGCAGTCGAAGTGGTCGCAGGTCTCGGCGGCGGGTTTGCGGATCCGGTAGCCGCCGCAGAAGTCGTACCCCATCGGGTTGACCGGGGCGCCGCACCGCCGCTCGGCGCTGGACGACGGCGACGCCGTGGTCTTCGGCTTCTTCGTCGGGAGCGACGCGGAGGGCTCGGACGGCGACGGCGAGGTGGCCGGCCGGATCAGCGCCGGGACCGTGCTGGGGTTGGTCGCCGGCGTGGCGGCCACGGCCCGCTCCCCGGCCGGGTCGGACGGGCCGGACTCGATGAGCGCGGCGGGCACCAGCAGCGGCAGCGTCGCCGCGATCGCCACCGTGCGCCGACCACCGGGCACCAGCGCGGAGAGCCGGGCCTGCCCGGGCGTCGCGACCGCCGGCCGGAACGGCTTCAGCTGGGCGTGCTCCGCGATCAGCTCGTCGAGCTGGTCGAGCACCGTGGCACGCTGCTCGATGGCGTCGGCGAACGCCAGGGTCAGCCGGAACCGGAAGTCGGCCGCCGCGTCGGCGGGCAGCATCAGCCCGGAGGTGCGGCGACGGTCCAGGACCTGGATCAGGGTGACCGGCGCCGCCGGGTCGTGGGCCAGGCCGGTCATCTTCCCGTACGCCCAGTCGCGTCGGCCGCGACCGCCGAGCAGCACGAGACGGCGGCTGGTGATCACGGCGGTCCCGGCGTCGGCGACGCGGACGCCGTCGGGTCGGCGTGAACGCGGCGGCGCGACCTCCGGATGGACGGTGAGGTCCGGCGCGGGCAGCACGGCGGTGTGCCGTACCTCGACCAGCTGCGCGGCCGGCCAGACCCAGAGCACCACCTCGTCGGGGGCCAGTTCCAGCGGGAGGCCGACGCCGGCCGCCGCGGAGCCCTGGAGGTCGGCGGCGAGGGCGCGCAGCCGTCGCAGTTCGTCGTCGCGCCGCCGCCAGGCGGCCTCGGCGCTGCGGTACGTCCGGTGTCGGCGCTCGTTCTGCCGGTGCGCCCACCGGTATCGCCATGTGGAACCCGTCGAATCAGTCTTTGCCACGCCGACTCCTTCGCCGCGCAGGCCACCAACCGGGGTGTCACACGTGTTAACTCCGGCGGCGGCCGACGTGGACACGCCAGCACGGACGAAATGGCCGATCGGCGGACCAAGTTGGACGATAGGGCGGTATTGCCGCGCCGAATCATGCCCGTCGGGCGTGTCGCATCAGGGTGGCGGCCCTCCCCCACCGGCTGGTGCGCAGGTCACCGGGGAGGCGCGGAGCGGGACGCCCGGGCGGCCGACATCTGGCGCGCCTGCGCCGCGCTGACCAGGCAGCCGGCCAGCAGCGCGTGGCCCTCGGCCCGGACCGCGTCGGCGTCGGGGTGGCCGGGCAGCCACTGCTCCGCCTCGCCGATGGTCAGCTCCGCCCGACCGTGCGGCAGCGGCGTCGCCCCGGGTGGGAGACCGCCGAGCCGGGCGAGGTGCCCGGCGGACAGGATCTGGAACCACATCGCGTCGGGAACGAGAACGTCGGCGAGCAACTCCACCCCCGGCCGCCGGGTGACCGGGCTCCCGGGGACCGGGGGTCGCTGCGACCACTGAGGGGAGAGCGCACGCTCACTGTCCGGCTCGGCGTCCACCCCGGCCCACAGCAACGCGGAGGCGTGCCCGCGAAGCACATCACGCAGCCCGCGCATCCGCCCGGGCAGGTCGGCGAGGAGCGGGTCGGCCGATGCCACGGTGAGCGTCGCCGCCGGCAGCGTCCGGTCCCGGCCCAGCGTCGCGGCCACCAGCCGGTCGGTGAGGTCACCGGCGAGCACGGTCAGCGCGGTCGCCGTGGGCAGGGTGGAGAGCACGGCGGCGGTGACCGGGCGGGCCGTCTCGGCGGTCAACGGCACCTGAAGGCCGAGCACGAGGGCGCTCAACTCCTCGGCAGGGCGGCGCGTGCCGTGCAGCCACTCCAGAGCGACGTCGAGCAGGGGCCACGGCGGCGGGCCCGGCACGTCGTTGAACGGCGGGCCGAGCCGCCCACGCAGGTAACACCGGGCCGACGGGCCGAAGTCCCGGACGGCGCCGACCTGGCCGGGCCGGGTCACCGAGACGGTGGCGTCGCACACCCCGGCGTCGTACAGGCGCCGGACCAGCAACTCCGGCACGGCGAGGACCTGCTCGGCCGGGAGCCGGCCGAAGTCCACGATGAGCAGTTGCGCGCCGGGCACCGGGATCGGCGCCGAGACGAACGCCGGTCCCGCCGACATGCCGTCGACGGTCGTCGCCTCAAGTCGGAGCAGGGCCCGCCGGACCGTGGCCATCGCGACGGAGAGGTGGCCGTCATCGGACCGGACCTCGACCATGAGGCTCTGCTGTTCACGCACAATTCCATCGATGTCTAGCAATACGACGACGGTCACGTGACCCCCCGACGGTGGGCGCAATTCTGCGGCGGCCCGGCGCCGTCCTTTCCCCCGCTCCGAGAAGCACGCGGAGCAGAATCGGCGCCCGTCTATTGACAGGGGAAGGGAGCCATCGGGCAGCATATGACGGCGAATGGTCGCCGCAGGTCCCCGCCGCGTCCGCTGCATTCCCGACTGGCCAATCCGTCGGATTAGTGGGAATGTGCGCGCCGTGAAAAAGTGCGGCCGAGAGCGCCCCGATGTAACGCATACACGGTAATCGACGCTGTTCGCCGCTCACCATTCCGCTCCGTTCGGCACGGCCGGTCACGCGCCGCGTGATCGCCGTACGACGCACGCGCTGTCTCGGTAACGTCAGCCGCAGACGCGGGACACGCCCCTGCGGGGCCGGGCGAGGGGGGTGAGCGTGGTGGCCGACCCGGCCGGCGACCCCGTGGTGGTCGCCGTCGACATCGGCACCACCAGCGTCAAGGTCGTCGCGTACGACACGCGCGGTCGGCAGCTCGCCGGCCACTCCGCCGGCTACCGGCTGGACGAGCCGCAACCCGGGTACGCCGAGCAGCACCCGCAGGACATCCTCGACGCGGTCGTCGGGTCGATCCGCGCCACGGTGACCGCACTCGACCGACCCGTCGCCGGGCTGTCGTTCGGCTCGGCGATGCACAGCCTGATCGGCCTCGACGGCGGCGGCAACCCGCTCACCCCGTCGATCACCTGGGCCGACTCCCGCGCCAGCCGCCAGGCCGAGCGGCTGCGCGCGGTCCCCTCCGGGCTGGCCCTGCACCGCCGCACCGGCACCCCGGTGCACCCGATGGCTCCGCTGCCGAAACTGCTCTGGTTCGCCGAGCAGGAGCCAAGGCTCTTCGGAAGCGTCGCCCGCTGGGTCGGCATCAAGGACTGGGTGCTGCTGCGGCTCTGCGGGACGCTGGTGACCGACTACTCGCTGGCCTCGGCCAGCGGCCTGCTGGACATCCACCAGCTGAGCTGGGACAGCGAGGCCCTGGCCATCGCCGGGATCAGCGCCGGCCAACTCCCCCCACTGGTCGACACCACCGCCGTGCTGCCTCGCATCACGCCGCAGGCCGCCGCCGCGACCGGCCTGCCGGCCCGCACCCCGGTGGTCGTCGGTGCCGGCGACGGCCCGCTGGCCAACCTGGGGCTCGGTGCGGTGCGCCCCGGGGTGATGGCCTGCTCCATCGGCACCAGCGGGGCGATGCGGGTCATGGTGGAGCGCCCGGGCGTCGACCCGCTCGGCGGGGTCTTCTGCTACGCGCTGACCGAGCGCCGCTGGGTCGTCGGCGGCGCCATCAACAACGGCGGCATCGTGCTCCGCTGGGCCGGCGACGCCCTCGCCCCGGATCTCGGCGCGCACGCGGAGCGGGAGCTGACCGCCCTGGCCGCCCGGGCGCCGGTCGGCTCCGGCGGGCTCATCATGCTGCCGCACCTGCTGAACGAGCGCGCGCCCCACTGGAGCGCGCTGCCCCGCGGGGCGTACGTGGGGCTGACCCGCGGGCACCGACGCGAGCACCTGGTCCGCGCCGCCCTGGAGGGGGTCTGCCAGCAGTTGGCGCTGGTGCTGGCCTCGGTCCGCGCCGCCGGCAACGAGGTCCGGGAGATCCGGGCCAGCGGTGGGTTCACCCGCAGTGGCCTGTGGCGGCAGATGCTCGCGGACGTGCTGGGCATGCCGGTGAGCTTCCCTACCGGGCCGGAGGGTTCCGGCTTCGGGGCCGCGCTGCTCGGCATGCAGGCGCTGGGCCTGATCCCGTCGATCGACGTGGCCGCCGACCTGGTGCGGATCGAGGAGACCGTCCGACCCGACGCGGCCGCCGCGGCCACCTACGCCGCGCTGCTGCCGCTCTTCGCCGAGCTGTACGACGCGCTGGTGCCCACCTTCACGTCGCTGCGCCGCCTGGCGCCGGGCCTGCCGCCGGAGTCGGCGTCCGCCCCGCCGCCCAGCTGACCGGGGGCGGCCCCGACGCGCAGGCGCGGCGCTCGGGAGGCTCGCCACGTGACGGCCCCGGAAGGGCAGCAGGTCTGCGGCGGCCGTCGCGCCCGGCGCGCTGCGGCATTGCGCCCGGCCGCTGCGCCGTCAGGGCGCCTCGACGGCGGAGATGCGGTAGCGGTGCACCTCGGCGCCGCGGATCTCCACCGTCTGCTCCTCGCTCGGCCCCGAGCCCCGGAAGTCGAGCAGTTGCTGGTCGGACTCCCAGCGCTCGTAGACGTTGACGCGCCCCGGCTCCACCGGGTCGGGGCTGATCGCGAAGTCGACGCAGCCGGGCGCCGAGCGCGCCTGCCGCACGGTGTCGAGGCAGCTGGCCAGGTAGGCGTCCCGCCCGTCCGGGTCGACGTAGAGGCTGCCGGCGACGATGATCAAGTGGACCTCCGGTGGTCGTTCGGTGACACCGTGATACTCCTCCGGTGTGACGGTTCCGGGTGGTCGCCATCCCCGCAGGGCTGAAGCCGACGTCACCCCCGCACGGGTGACACCGGCGTCAGCGGCACCAACGACCCCGCCCGTTTCTTATCGTGCAAACGTGAACAAAACAGACAAGAGGCGCTCATCTTCCTGGCGGGCGGCGCTCCGCGTACGGCCGATGCGGGTGATCGCCGCGGGCCTCGCGCTCGCGCTGCTGGCCCCCGCGCCGGCGGCGGCCGACGGGGGCGACGCGGAACCCGGCTCCGGCTCGGAGCGACCGCCCGCCAGCACCCTGGCCTGGATGGCCTTCCCCGGCGGGGTCTTCTCCGTCGACAGCGCGGCGCGGACCGTGCGCTACCGGGCCTGCGACGGCGACACCGGGCGGATCGACGACCCCGGGATGCGGGTCCGCGGCCGGGTGGCCAGCGGCGAGGTCACCGTCGATGACACGACCTACGCCTACGACATCCCGCTGGTCGGCCGGACCCGCGGCCTGCTGGAGGTCACCCGCCCCGGCGAGGAGCCGGAGGGGCTGGTCGGCGAGGTGGTCACCGAGCCGCAGCCGCCCACCGACCCGGTCGCCGGCCGGCGGCTGCTGCCGCTGACCGGGGAGCTGCGCCAGGTCGTGGACGCCTCCACCACCAACCCGGCCGGCGTGGCCGTGCGGGACCTCTCGGGCCGGTACGGCGACCAGCAGATCTCGGTCAACGGGACGTTCCGCCCGAAGGCGGCCAGCGTGATCAAGCTGTGGATCCTGGTGGAGCTGCTGCGCCGGGTGGACTGCGGCCAGGTGTCGCTGGACGACGGCGTGCTGGTCACCCCGGCCCAGGTCGTCGACGGCACCGGCGAGCTTCAGCACGAGACGTTCCCGCAGGTCGTGACCCTGTACCGACTCGCCGAATACATGATCAAGTACAGCGACAACACGGCCGCGAACGTGCTCATCGACTACTTCGGCGGCTTCGCGCCGGTCAACGACCTGATCGACTCGATGAACCAGCGCGAGACCATCCTCGCCCGCAAGATGCTCGACACCGAGGCCGCCATGCGCGGCGAGGAGAACTACACCAGCCCGGACGACGTGGTCGCCCTGCTCGGCGCGGTCTGGGACGCGCAGATCCTCACCCCCGCCACCCGGGACCTGATGATCGGGTTCATGGCCGAACAGACCCTGAACACCAAGATCCCGGCCGCGCTGCCGCCCGGCGTGCCGGTCGCCCACAAGACCGGCGACCTGCCCGACGCCTCCCACGACGTCGGCTACTACCTCATCCCCGGCACGCAGGTCGCGGTCGCCTTCCTGACCTCCGGGCCGATCGCCACCGGCGACGAGACCGTACGCCGGCTGGCCCGCACCGTCTACGACTACCTCGTCGACGACGGCCCCGTCGAGGAGTGACCCCCGGTGGCGGGCCGCGCCGCGGCGCGGCCCGCCGGACCGGGCGACCGGGTCACGCCCGGGTGATGGCGTTGGCGTGGATCGCCTCGCTCAGGTACCCGGCCAGGCCGGGCGCCATCGCCTCGTAGTGCGCGGTGAACCGCTCGTCGGCCAGGTACATGTCGGCCAGACCGGTGTGGATCTCGTACGAGCACTCGTAGAACCAGCGGCTGATGATCTGCCGGTGCTCCTCGGCCAACTCCATCGCCTCCGGGCTGTCCGCCGGCGCGCCGGACGCCTGGACCGCGACGATCCGCCGGCCCCAGTCCTCGTTCTCCTCCTTGATCCGCAGCCAGTCGTCCTTGCCGTAGCGAGACGCCCGCCGGTTCGACTCCTGGTACGCGTCGGTCCCGCCCCACCGCTGCTCCGCCTCCTCGGCGTGCGCGTCCGGGTCGAAGTCCCCGAACACCTCGAACCGCTCCTCCGGGGTCAGCCGGATGTTCACCTTCCTCGCCTCCATCGCGAACTCGATCGCCGCGACCATCTCCTGCAACCGCTTGACCCGTACGGTCAGCAGCTCGTGCTGGCGGCGCAGGTGCGCCGCCGGGTCGGCCGCCGGATCGTCGAGGATCACGGCGATCTCCTCCAACGGGAACCCCAGCTCCCGGTAGTAGCGGATGAGCTGCAACCGCTCCAGGTCCGCGTCGTCGTAGCGGCGGTAGCCGGCCGCGGTGCGCCCGCTCGGCGAGAGCAACCCGATCTCGTCGTAGTGGTGCAGCGTCCGGACCGTCACACCGGCGACCTTCGCCACCCGGCCCACCGTGTACGCCATGGTTTCCCTCCCTTCCGGAAACCAGCCTCCGGCCTGCCGTTACGTGAGGGTCAAGGCCAATTCTGCGGGTCGCCGACGCCGAGCGGCGTCAGCCGGGCCAGCAGCGCCTCGCGGCCGACCGGGCGGCCGTAGCGCCAGCCCTGGCCGTGGGCGCAGCCGATCGCGGTCACCGCCTCGTGCTGCGCGTCGGTCTCCACGCCCTCGGCCACCACCGTCAGGTCGAACGCGCCGGCCAGCCGCGCCACCATCTCCACCGTGGCGTGCGCCCGGTCGTCCGCCGAGTCGAGCCGCGCCACGAACGAGCGGTCGATCTTCAGCTCGGTGGCCGGGATGCGGTGCAGGTAGCTCAGCGAGGAGTAGCCGGTGCCGAAGTCGTCGATGGCGATGCCGATGCCGAGCTCCCGCAGCTGCCCCAGCCGCTCCAGCACCGCCTCGCTGCCCTCGATCAGCGCCGACTCGGTCAGCTCCAGGGTGAGCGCCCGGGGCGCCAACCCGGCGGCGGCCGTGGCGGCGGTGACCGTGGCGATCAGGTCCGGCCGGCGTACATGCCCGGCGGAGATGTTCACCGCGACCGTCACCTGCGGCGAGACCACCCGCCAGGCGGCGGCGGCCCGGCACGCCTCGTGGATCACCCACCGGTCGATCGGCAGGATCAACCCGGCCTCCTCGGCCAGCGACAGGAAACGCGCCGGGGTCAGCACCCCGAGCCGGGGGTGGTGCCAGCGCACCAGCGCCTCGGCGCTGCGCACCACGCCCGTGGCGACGTCCACGATCGGCTGGTACTCCAGACGCAGCTGCCGCTCGTCGACCGCCCGGCGCAGGTCGGCGATCAGCTCCGCGCGGGAGACCGCCGACTCGCGCAGCAGGGGCGTGCACGTGCGGTACGCGGACTTCCCGGCGGCCTTCGCGGCGTACATGGCGATGTCGGCGTCGCGGAGCAGGTCCGTGTGGGTGGCGTGCTGCGGGCCGTAGACGGCGATGCCGATGCTCGCCGACGGGTGCACCCCGACGTCCTCCTCGCCGTCGGAGGGTTGCAGCGCGGCGAGCAGGCGTTCGGCGAGCCGCTCGGGCGAGACCGCCCGTCCACTGTCGACCAGCACGGCGAACTCGTCCCCGCCCAGCCGGGCGATCATGCCGTCGTCGTCGACGGCGGCCTGCATCCGCGCGGCCAGCCCGGTCAGCAGGGTGTCGCCGGTGGCGTGCCCGAACCGGTCGTTGACCTGCTTGAACCCGTCCAGGTCGAGCAGCAGCACGGCCACCCGGCGGCCGTCGCGCAGGGCCTCGCGGAGCCGGCGGGTGAACATCAACCGGTTGGGCAGGCCGGTGAGCTGGTCCGTGTACGCGAGCCGCCGCAGCCGCACCACCAGCCACAGGTTCTCGTTGGCGGCCAGCCCCTGCCGGACCGCGAGCGCGGCGAGCAGCGTCATCATCCCGCCGAAGATCAGCTGCGGGGTCTGCCCGGTCGGCTGACGGGCCAGCAGCACGGCCACGATCGCGCCGCCGACCGGCAGGTACGGCAGCGCGACCCGCCACCACGGCGGCAGCGGCACGTCCGTGGTGGCGTCCTCCTCCGGGCAGCGCCGCGGCGACGGGTACCGGGTGGCCACGGCGATCAGCAGGTAACTGAGCGGCCAGCAGATGTCGACGGGGTGCCCGGAGAAGTAGTCGCCGCGCACGGCCAGCGACACGTACGCGGTGTCGGCCAGCGCGCGGGTGCCCAGGCTCGCCGCGATGAGAGTCATCGGCCGCCACATCGGCCGGACCGGGCCGGCCACCGCCACCAGGATGGTGAGCTGCATCAGGTCGAGCATCGGGTAGAGCAGCCCGAGGGTGCGGACCGGATCGGCCAGGTCGGCCGCGGCGACGTTCCGGAAGACCACCACCCAGCCGATGGGGACCAGGGCCAGCGCGACGATCACCCCGTCCAGCAGGGTGCGGGCCCGGCCGACCGTGGTGCGTGGCGCGGTCAGCGAGCAGAGCAGCGCGACGGTGCCGGTGAGAATGCCGGCGGTGAAGACCGCTCCGATCAGCGGGGTGTGCGGCAACTCGCCCCCGCCGAGCCGCTGCACCGCCCACAGTGCGCGACCGGCTGCGGCCAGGGCCATGGTCGCCGCCAGCAGCAGCCAGAACCGGCGCAGCGTCGCCGGGTGTCGACGGGCCACGGCCACACAGGCCGCCGCCGCACCGGCGGCGACGAGCATCGCGCCGACGTCGCTGGCCAGGGCCGCGCCGGGCAGCGACGCGACCAGCCAGATCGCCTCCAGGACCACGACGGCGGCGGCGGCGGCGAACAGGCCGAACCGGACCAGCCGGCCCGGAGCCGGGGCGGACGGGCCGTCCTCGGCGGGCTGCTCCACCGGCACGGGAACGGTCAGCGGCGACGGGATCGCCGCCGCGAGGAGGCCCGGAGGGAGAACGGGCGGCGCCGGGGCCCGCGGTGCGGCGCCCTGCTCAACGTCCTGCGGCGACACGGTCGCTCCGGCTCTCTCTCGTGCGGGCACCTCGACGGCACGGACCGGCCCCTCGAAACCCCGAAAGCCTAGCCAGGCTCCGGACCCTCCCGCCAGGGCCGAGCGGGCGCATACCTGCCCACCGGTCGTCGCGTCCCCGACAGCCGGCCCGCCGCTGCGCTCAGGACGACGGCACGGCGGCCGGGTCGGTCGACGGCCTCGCGCCCTGCCGGTAGAGGCTCACCAGCACGCCGTGGCGCGGTTCGTCGGCGCCCGCGTCCTCGGTGTCCTCCACCAGGTCGAGCAGGGCGGCGCGCAGCCGCTCGGCTTGTGCGGCGCTCAGCCGCAGGTGGCGCAGCAGGAGCAGCGGCTCGTCGTCGGCGGCGGTGATCTCCTCGGCGACCGCCCCGAGCATGGCGCCGGTGGCGCCGGGGTGGCCCGGGGACACGAGGAGCCGCCGGGCGACGCGCTGGTAGTACTGCTCGGTGCCCCCGCGCACCGGTCGGGTGTGGACCACCCGCACCATGCCGGCGTCCCGCAGCACCCCGAGGTGGTGCGCCACGGTGCCCTTGGCGGCGCCCAGCGAGGCCGCGAGCTGGCTGATCGTGGCCGGCCACTGGCCGAGCGCGAACAGCAGTCGGTGACGGAACGGGTGCCCCAGCGCCTTGAACTGTTCGGGGCTGGTGATCTCCAGCTGTTCGTCGCGCGGCTGGTCGGGGAGCATGTCGGTAGCCACGACCAAAAGCGTCTAGTTCTCTTGACGCTTTGTCAATCGGCCTGCTCTACTGCTCCCACCACCAGCCCGGCTCGCGACGACAGGCAGGAGAGCACGATGCGCCAGGCGGAGATCACCGCAATCGTCGAACGAACCGCGAACCTCGTCGAGGAGCACTACGTCTTTCCGGAGGTGGCCGGTCGCCTGGCCGTCCTGCTCGCCGACCAGCTCGCCGCCGGCCGCTACGCCGACACCCCGGACCCCCGAACCCTCGGCGAGACGGTCACCACCGACCTCCAGTCGCTCAACGGCGACCGCCACCTGCGCCTCAAGCACCACGACGAGCCGCTGCCCGACCGCGACCAGGATCCGGACGACGAGCGCATCATCCGACTCTCCGCCAGCACGATGGGTGGGATCGCCCAGGTGCGGTGCCTCGACGGCAACGTGGGCCTGCTGGAGATCCAGCCGCACCTGTTCCCGCCGCAGCTCGCCGGTGACCACCTCGCGGCGGCGCTGCGGCTGTGCGCCGACACCGACGCGCTCCTGCTCGACCTGCGCGAGAATGTCGGAGGCAGCCCCGACATGGTCGCCCTGATCTGCGGCTGGCTGTTCGAGGAGCCGACCCTGCTGCACACCATGTACGACCGCACCGGCGAGCCGGTCCGCCAGTCGTGGAGCGCCGCGTACCTGCCCGTCCCCCGGTACGCTCCGGACAAGCCCGTCCACGTGCTCACCAGCCGTCGCACCTTCTCCGGCGCCGAGGAGCTGGCCTACGACCTCCAGCAGTCGGGCCGGGCCACCGTGGTCGGCGAGCGCACCGGCGGCGGCGCGCACCCGAGGATCGGCTTCCGCGCACACGCCCATCTGGAGGTCACCATCCCGATAGCCCGGCCGGTCCATCCCATCAGCGGCACCAACTGGGAGGGCACCGGAGTGCGCCCGGACATCGAGACACCCGCCGCGGACGCCCTCACCGTGGCGCACCGCGCCGTGCTGGCCCGCCGGCCCGAGTCGGCGACGGCCCCGCGACCGAGGTGACCATCGGCCCGGCGCCGCGGATCGCTCAGCTGTCCCGGACCGGAGCAGACGATTCGTCGGCGGGTGGGCCGCCGTGCGTCCACGGGGTCTCCTCCGGGGTCGGGAAAGCGCCCGCCGGCAGGAACGCGTCCGACAGCGTCGTGTAGCAGAGCCGCTCCCCCACCTCGGGCACGCTGCCCGGCGGTGCGGTCAACCCCCGGCCCATCCCGCCGGACAGCTCCAGCACCACCTCCGTCTTGCCGTCCGCGCCCGGGGTCACGAAGACCACCCGGGCCTTCTGCCCCGGCCGGGCCGGCGACTGCAGCGACGCGCCGACCGGCACCAGCACCGGCTCGGTGGTGACCAACTGGACCCGGGGGCGCAGCACCGGCCGCTTGCCGCTGTCGTCCACCCGCTTCGGGTCGGCCAGCGTCACCTCGCCGACGAACGCCTCACCGGTCAGCCGGTGCTCCGCCATCACCAGCGGATCGTCATAGGCGCGCTGCACCGCGTACGAGGTCAGCGCCCGCTCCAGCCGGTGCAGCCGCACCGCCGCGGCCACCGCACCGTCGCGGCGCGGCTGCGGCCCGCCACCGGCGTCGACGTGCTCCGCGTGCGCGGTGAACGCGTCCCGGTCGCCGGCCCACCGGCCCTCGACCCGGGCGCCCGGCGGCAGGGTCCGCAGCAACCCCACCCCGCGCCACATCAGCTCCCACGTGGGCGTGAGCTGCTCGCGCAGCAGGCGTTCCAGCTCCGCGTACGCCTCGGCGCGGGCCGCCGGGTCGTCGTCGGCCGCCGCGTACGCGGCCATGGCCGGCGCGAGCCGATGGTTGTCGAAGTCGGGGTCGGTCGCCGGCCCGGCCGGTGGCGTCGTCGCGGGATCCTCGGCCCGGGCCGCCGCCTCGGCGCCGGTGAGCCCGGCCGGCGGGTCGAGCCAGCCGAGCACTGCCGGCAGGTGCAGGTCCTCCACCGCGCTCTGCCCGGTCGCCCAGTGCAGGGTCAGCGCGTCGGTCATCGCCAGCAGCGCCGACGACCCGGGGTGTTCGGCGCGCTCGGCGAAGAAGGTCAGCCACCGCCCGAGCAGCGGCACCGACGGGTGCACCGGGTGCTCACCGTCGGCGCGGCGGAACCGGGTGGAGCGGCCGAGCAGCCGCAGGAAGGTGATCCCCGCCGGGTTGGGCACCAGCAGCTGCGGCGCGTCGACGTACCGGTGGCGGACGTCGCGGCCCCGGTCCACCGGCACCGCCTCGCTCGCCTGCCGGTGGGCGTCCAGGTGGGGCAGCACGATCGCGGCCAGCTCGGCGGCGAACCCGTGGCGCTGGTCGCGGTTGCGCGGCTGCGGCACGACCAGCAACCGGGCGTCGTCCGGCGTCGACCCGACCAGCGCGGCGAGGGGCGCGTTCGCCTCGCCCGCGAGCGCCAGCGGCACCAGCACCAGCGGCCGCTCGTGCAGGTGCAGGTGCCGGACGGTGGCCACCGGCTGGGCCACCCCGGCGGCGACCGCGCGGGCCTTGGCGAGCGCGCGCAGCGTACTCATGCGGGAACGCCGAGGGCGTCGGCGCGCAACCGGGCGGCGGCGCGCAGCAGCGCGGCGGCCTCCGTCTGCTCCGGCTCGGGGGCGCGCTCGCCGTCGGCCAGCGCCAGCACCTCCGCCACGGTGGCGACCCCGCCGAGCGCTTCCCGCACCGGTCGTCCCAACGCCCCGGTGTGGCCGCGCGCCTCGTGCCGGCAGTAGTACGCCAGTTCGCAGGCGGCCAGGCACTCCGGCGCGTAGCGCGCCGCCACCTTCGACAGCGCGTCGATCAGCGTCGCCGGGTCGGCGGTCACGTCGGCGGTGAAGTCCTGCGGCACGGCGGCCAGCAGGTCGTCCAGCCGGGCCGTGCGGGCGAGCTGACGGCGCAGCACGAGCAGCTGTTTGCGCACGTCGACCAGGCTGGCCACCGGCTGGTTGGTGAAGTCCCGGGGACACACGAGCACCACCTCGTGCGACACCAGCTCCGGATCGTGGCCGGCGTCGGCGAGCAGATCACGCAACGCCAGCACGTAGACGGCGGACTGGATCGCGGCGGCGGACACCTTCGCCGGGTCGGCCTGCCCGTCGATCACCGGGAACGACTTGACCTCCACGACGTGGAACCGGCCGGCGAGCCGGGCGGCGACCAGGTCCGGTTCGAGGTTCACCCGGGTGCCGGCGATGTCCAGGCCGAGCAGCGGGTGGTCGAAGAGCGCCGCCGGCTGGTCCGACCCGGTCGGCACGGCGGCGGTCAGCAGCTCCCGCGAGCGGGCGTGCCGGTCGGGCAGGTCGGCGCCGCCGTCCAGGTCGGTCCACTCGGCCCGGTCGCCGGGCTCGACGCCCAGCCGCTCGGCGACCAGCCGCAGCAAATCGGCCCCACCATCGGCCTTGACCTGCGCTTCGAACGCGTTGCCCCGGGTGATGGCGAACCGCGACTGCCCGAACCGGGCGGGGAACCCGATCCGCTCGGCCAATCGCGGCTTGTCCACCCCGGCGCCGTCGAGCACGGCCCGGCGCGTGCAGCCCGGATTGCCGGTCAGCGCGGCGATCGTCCGGGCGTTGTGCCGGCGGGGCGCCACGTCGCCCCGGATCGCGGCCAGTCGCTGCTCGCTGCTCGTCATGATCCGCCAGGATATGCCGACACCGCACGCACCGCCGCGCCCCGCGCCGGCCATGCTCGGAGTCGCCCGCGCGGGCCCGCCCGACTACCGGTCGGTGGAGCGGTTGCGGGGGCAGCGCGGCAGCGCCGAGCCGGCGAGCGGACGGCGGACCCGACGCGATCGGCGGCGGCCGGGCGTGCACGGCGGCCGGGAGACGGTGTGCACAGGGGAAGTCTCGGCCGGTCGCCGGCCGATCAGCCAGCGCAGGAAGCGGGCCATCGTGGCCTCAGTCGACCGAAACGCGACGGGCGTCGGTCGCCGGGATCGCGTACTCCGCGCCGCAGTAGGTGCACTGCTGCACGTACCGGGTGCGGACGGGAACCAGCGGTACGAAGAACAGGGTGAACGACGTCCGCCGACGGGTCACCACCTGCGCGGCCGAATTGCCGCAGTTGCGGCAGACCTGCTGCGTCACACCGGACCGGTCGACCTTCGTGCGGAACCCGAAGATGAAGAACATCGCAGGGCATTACCCCGTCCGGCGCGGTTGGTCACCTTTCTGCCCGCCACGGCCGAACGCCCGACCCGTCGGACGGGTCGGGCGTTCAGTCGGTCGGATGCCGTCGAGGATCACGCCTCGTCGTCGGCCCAGCCACCGTCGTGGTCGTCGCCCTTGTCCGAGCCCTTGTCGCCCCTGTCAGAGCCCTTCTCGTCACCCTTGTCGGAGCCCCACTCCGAGCGCTCGTCGCCCTTGTCGCCCTTGTCGGAGCCCCACTCCGAGCCCTCGTCGCCCTTGCCGCCCTTGTCGGAGCCCCAGTCCGAGCCCTCGTCACCCTTGTCGGAACCCCAGTGCGAGCTCTCGTCGCCCTTGTCGGAGCCCCAGCCGGAGTCCTCGTGCCGGCCCTCTTCGTCCGACTCCCAGGCCCGGCTGTCGCTGGCGTCCCAGCTCCGGTCCTCGTGCTTGCCGTCGCGCTCATCCTCGACCTTGATCTGGCCGCGGATCTCGCCGTTCGGGTACTTCTTGGTGTGCACGTTGACGTAGGTGACACCGGCCTCGATCGCGTCGACGAGCTCGTCGAACTCCTTCGGCTCGATGCCCTGGTCGGCCGGGCCGACGACGTCCTCGGGCTTGATGGTGCCCTTGATCGTGGCCGGGGCCTGCGGGCAGGACTGGACGCCCTTCGACGGGCCGCCCTTGCCGTCCTTGATGTTCGAGCACAGGAAGACCGCCACCCCGCCGCTCTGGTGCCGCCCACCGAAGTGGATGTGCGCCTGCTCGACGTCCTTCAGGTCTTCGTAGCTCAGCCGGTAGGTGATCTCCTGGCGCTTCTCGTCGACCCGCGCCTCGAACCGGCCGCTGCCCGGGGTGGAGATCGTGAGCGGGTCCTCCTGGTAGCCGCTCAGCTGCGCCCGCAGGTTCAGCTTTCTGTCCTTGTCGTGCCGCGAGTCGCCGGAGTCGCCCCAGTCGCCGTTGCGCTCGTCGTGCGACTCGCGCTTGTCGCCTGAGTCGTGCTTGCCGTCGCCCATCGCGGCGGTCCCGATGGCGCCGACCGCCACCGCCGCGCCGGCCGCGACCGTCACGGCCCAGATCCGCGTACGTCCCATCATCACTGCTGCTCCCTTCTCAGATGTCATTCCGAGCCCGGAACCGGCGACGGGACTCGTCCAGCCGCGGCGGATGCGGGCGCGCGAGGGCGCTACGCGCCGGAGGGACACCCGATGGGACTCTCCGGTACGCAGATCAATTCGCGCCCTATGGTGAAATTGTCCCATGTTCAGGAGGTATGGGTGCCGTCTTGCCTGATCCGACCCTCAGTGGTGCCGCAGCCCGGTCGGACCCGCCCGATGACGGGTGTCCGACTCGCCGATCGGCCTCCGGACACGCCGAAGCGCCTGACCGCACGGCGGCGTTCAGGCGCTTCGGGTCTGGCACGATCAGGATCGGGCCGGGTGCGGGCAGGCGGCCCCCCAGTGGTGGCAGGTGACCCCGGCAGGTCCCGGCTCAGCGGCCGGGCTCAGCCGGCGGCGCTCGCCGGAGCGGGCTCCAGGCCCGGCACCTCCTCCGCGATCCAGATCGGCCGCCAGTCCGCCATCTCGTGGTAACGGCGCAGCTCGGCCAGGCCTGCCACCGAGCCGGCCCAGGCCGCGTAGGGCGGGTTGCTCTCGTCGAAGCCGCTCTGCACGAAGGTGAGCTTGGTCTTCCCGTCGGACTCCGCCAGCTCCCAGGTCGTCACCCCGGGCGGGCCCCAGTCGACCGACACCTTCCGGCCCGGGTCAAGGTCGACGACCTTGGCCGCGTAGCCGGCCTCGAAGCCACCCATCGCGTAGCGGCCGCCGACCCAGGGCTCGATGCCGATCGGGTAGCCGAACCAGGCGCTGGCCTGCTCCGAGTCGGTCAGCGACTCGTAGACCTTGGCCGTCGGCGCGTCGATCAGCAGCTCGCCGCGCAGCTCCGCGCTGGTGAAGTCGACCTTCGGCAGCTGCGCCCGGCCCTCCAGGTGGGCGGCGAGGTTGGCGATCGACAGACTCCAGAAGGTCTGGAGCACGCCCCGGATGCTGCCGGTGCCGCTGAGCGCCTCGGCGAAGTCGAAGTGGCTCTGGCTCACCGTGATGACCGTCGCCGCGGGGCCGTCGGCGCTCAACTGGAACTCGGCGGTGGTCTCCACGCCGTCGAGCAGCCAGGCGAAGCGCACCGTGTCGTCGTCGGCGTGCAGCAGCCGCTGGCGGGGCGCGTCACCGTCGGGCGTGTAGCGGCCCCAGAACTCGTACCGTCGCGGCAGCTCGACCTCGGCGTGCTCGGCCAGCCACACGCGCAGCTCGGTCGGGTCGGTGATCGCCCTGCGAACGGCCTCGATCGGGGCCGCCAGACGGGCGCTCAGCTTCATCGGTTCAGTCACGGTCGTTCCCCTTCGGGTAGCAGGCCACGGCGAGCTTGAAGGCATCTCCCTCGGCGCCGCCGTAGCGGGTGAACAGGTCCTGCAGAGCGGTCTGCAGGTCGTGCAGGAACTGCTGGCGTTGCTCCGCCGGCACCCGGATCTCGCCCGACACGCCCACCGAGGGAAGCTCGGGCGCGGCGCGGTCGAGCGCGGCGATGTCGGCCTGGACCTCCTCCATCAGGTCGAGCAGGTAGCCGAGGCTCAGCTCGTCGCGCGCCCGACGCAGCCCGATGCGCCCCACGAGCCGGGGCGAGAGCCAGTAGGACCGGGCGGCGGCCTGATAGATGCCCTCGGTGATGCCCCGGACCTTGCGCTCGGCGACGAGGTCGACGAGACCGGCCGCGACCAGCTGCTTGACGTGGTAGTAGACGCGCTGGGGGGTCTGCTCCAGCCGGGCCGCGACCTCGGTGCAGGTGCGGGGCTCGGCCAGCTGCCGCAGGATCTCGACACGCTGCGGCTTGAGCAGGGTCTCGGCCTGCTCGATCTGCTCCAGGTACAGGACGTCTCTCATGGCAAAATCAGTTTGTACGTACAAAACTTGTTTGTCAATCGGTTCGACGAAAGGCCGCGCGTCGCGCGCGGCCTTTCGTGTCGACGGGTGCGACTCAGGGCAGCCAGTCGGGACGCAACGGGTAGCCGTTGACCCCGTCCGGCTCGTTGCGCGTCGCCAGCACCTGGTGCAGCTGGATGTCGTTGCGCTCGAACGCCAGCCGGGAGCCCGCCATGTACAGACCCCACACCCGTGCGGTGCCCAGGCCGACCTCCGAGACGCAGAAGTCCCAGTTGTCGACGAGGTTGCGGCACCAGCCGGCCAGCGTCAACGCGTAGTGCTGGCGGAGGTTCTCCTCGTGGTGCACCTCCAACCCCGCGTCGTGTACCTCGCTGATCAACCGGCCCGGGCCGGCCAGCTCGCCGTCCGGGAAGACGTACCGGTCGATGAACGCCCCGGAGCGGTGCGGCGCCCGGTTGTTCGCGCGGGTGATGCAGTGGTTGAGCAGCCGACCGCCCGGCCGCAGCCGATCCCGCAGGAAGCCGAAGTAGGCCGGGTAGTTGCGCACCCCGATGTGCTCGGTCAGGCCGATCGAGGAGACGGCGTCGAACTGCTCGCGCGGCGCGTCCCGGTAGTCCAGGTGCCGCACCTCCGCCAGCTCGGTCAGCCCCTCCCGCTCGATCGCCGCCTGCGCCCACTCGGCCTGCGCCTTCGACAGGGTCACGCCGAGCGCCTTCACGCCGTACTCGCGGGCCGCGTGCCGGACCATGCCGCCCCAGCCGCAGCCCACGTCGAGCAACCGCATCCCGGGCTTGAGCGCCAGCTTGCCGGCGACCAGGTCGTACTTCGACGCCTGGGCCTGCTCCAGGGTGTCGTCCGGGGACCGGAAGACCGCGCAGGTGTACGTCATCGACGGACCCAACACCTTCTCGTAGAAGGCGTTCGACACGTCGTAGTGGTGGGAGATCGCGGAGCTGTCCCGGGTGCGGGAGTGCCGCATCCCGTTCATGACCCGCTTCCAGCGCGGCTGCGCCTCCTGCGGCGGGGCCGGCGGCGGGCGCAGCCGCTCCCAACCCAGCCCGCGCACCAGCGACAGCGCGTCCGCCAGCGGCGGCAGGCGCAGCGTCATCTCGTCCTTGAGCACCCGCAGCGCCTCGTACGGGTCGCCCGGGTGCACGCCCTCCAGGGCCAGGTCACCGCTCACGTAGGCGCGGGCCATGCCCAGGTCACCGGGCGCGGTGAGCAGGTAGGACAGTCCGCGTTCGGTGCGGATGGACAGGGTGATCCCGGCGTCGGCCGGGCCGACGGCGCTGCCGTCGTAGCCGGTGATCCGCACCGGCAGGTCGCCGCTCGTCACCGTGCGGACCACGTCCGCCACGGTCGGAACGGGACGCCGGCCCCCCGCCGGCGGTGTGCCGGGGACGCTCGCCGCCCCCTGGTCTCGGTCGGTCAGGCTCATGCTCGTGCTACCGCCTTCTCGTACAGTCCCGTGAACCGGTGCTCCGGGTCGTACCGGTCCCGCACGGCGCGCCACGTGGACCCGCCGTAGAGCCGGTCGAAGGAGTCCCGGTCGTAGTAGGCGTCGGAGTAGAGCGACTTGTGCCCACCCAGCTCCGACACCGTGCGTTCGATCGACCGGTTGACGTCGCCGTCGGCGGCGCCCTCGGTCATCGGCACGGTCCCCCAGAAACCGATGTTGACGTAGTCCTGCCCCGGCCGCAGCGGATACAGCGGCCAGGACCGGGCCGAGCCGGGACCCGCCGGCTCACGCAGTCGCAGTGGACAGAGCCAGACCGGGGCCATCCCGACATCGCCCGCGAACCAACGCAGGAAGTCGGCCGTCCGCTCCAGTGGGATCTCCACGTCCTGCACGACCCGCTCGCGGGCGGGCTGGCCGCGCAGGCGGTCGACCCGGGCGGCCACACCGTAGCGGTGCTCCAGCCGGACCAACCGGTGGTAGACGTCGCTGCGCCGCCACCGCGCCGGCCAGAGCCGGCGGACCACCGGGTGCTGCACACCGAACGCCGCGGAACACCAGAACCAGTCGGTGTCCCACCGCCAGAGATAGTCGTACGTGGTCAGGGTGTCGCGGGTGCGCCGGCGCAGGGACCGGTAGTAGATGTCCTGTCCGGTGTAGTCGCTGGGCCGCTCGCCCTCGTCGGTGAAGGTGGCCAGGACCAGGTAGGCCTCGCCGGGGCTGAACATCACCCCGTCCATCCCGTCCACCGGCACCCCGGCCCAGGCCCGCACTGCGGTGACCTCGGCGATCGCGTCGACCAGCTCCTCCAGCCGGGTGAACCGGATGTTGCGCAGCGCCACGTAGCGGCGGACCGGTTGCAGCTCGATGCGCAGCCGGGTGGCGTAGCCGAGGCTGCCCAGCGAGTTGGGGAAGGCCGCGTAGAGGTCGGCGTGGTCGCCGTCGGGTCGGGCGGTGACGATCTCGCCGGCGCCGGTGAGCACGTCCAGCTCGGTGACCGACTCGTGGGGCAGGCCGTTGCGGAACGAGGTCGACTCGATGCCCAGCCCGGTGACCGCGCCGCCCAGCGTGATCGTGCGCAGCTGCGGCACGACCAGGGGCATCAGGCCGTGCGGCAGGGTCGCGTCGACCAGGTCCTCGTACGTGCACATGCCCTGCACGTCGGCCGTGCGGGCGCCCGGGTCCACCCGGAGCACACCGGTCAGGCCGCTGACGTCCAGGCCCGGGGCCTGCGGCGCGGCGCGCGGCCGGAACAGGTTGGAGGTGCGCTTGGCGAGCCGCACCTTCTCCCCGGGTGGCACCGCCGCGTACGACCGTCGCAGCAGCTCCACCGCACTGTCGTGGTCCACCGGTACATGATCCACACGGACGGCGCACATGTGATCACTGTACGCTCCCCGTTGCCCGGAGCACCCGTTGTCCACGTTGGCCTTTTCACACTTCCGGCCAGGTCCGAAGGGGTTACCGTGCCGGCATGCCGTCTGCCGCGATCACCGCTCTCGACGCCGCCGGGCTCCCCTACCGGGTGATCCGGCACGGCCCCGTGACGAGCCTCTCGGAGGCGGCGACGGTGCGCGGCGTCGAGATTCCGGACGTGGTGAAGACGATCGTCGTGCGGCGCGGCCCGGACGACCACCTCTTCGTGCTGACCCCCGGCGGCCGGGTCATCTCCTGGCCCAAGCTGCGCGCGCTGCTCGGCGTGAACCGCCTCTCGATGCCCGACGCGGCGACCGCGAAGGACGTCACCGGTTACGAGCGCGGCACCATCACCCCGTTCGGCGCCACCACGGCCTGGCCCGTCGTGGCCGACGAGCGGGTACGCGGCCGGACCATCACCCTCGGCGCCGGGGAGCACGGCGTGGCCGTCGCGGTCGACGCGGACGCCGCGTTGGAGGTGCTCGGCGCGACCGTCGCCGACGTCACCGACCCCGAGCCGGGCCGCTGAGGCCGAGTTCCACGCCCCCGGTCGACGGTGAGCGGCGTGCCCCGCCACTTCCGGTGGTCGTGCGGCGCGGGCCGGCATAGCGTGGGTCGCATGCCGAGAGCCGTCTGGAACGACCTGGTCGTCGCCGAGAGCGACGACACCGTGCTGGTGGAGGGCAACCACTACTTCCCCCGCTCAGCCCTCCGGGACGACCTGATCCGCGAGTCGGACACCCACACGGTGTGCCCGTGGAAGGGCACCGCCTCGTACTACACCCTCGAACACGACGGGCAGACCAGCGCCGACGCGGTCTGGTACTACCCGGAGCCGAAACCGGAGGCGGAGATGGTCCGCGACCGGGTGGCGTTCTGGAAGGACGTACGGGTCGTCGACTGACGTCGTCGGCCGTCCCGGCGGGCGGAGGCGACTGGCCCCGGATGACCGGCGTGGGACAGGATGGCCGCATGTCCGTCCCGGCCGACCAGCCAGACCCGCCCGGCACCGTCTACGGGAACCCCCGTCGGGCGCGCCCCGGCCTGCCCCGCGACCCACTGATGCGGGTGGCGCTCGCGCTCGGGCTCGTCGGCGTACTCCTGGGGGTGCTCTTCGCCACCGGCGTGTTCCGCGGCGGCGACGGCCCGACGACGCCGGCGGCCGTCGACACCTCGGCGACCGGCCCGGTGACCTCGCCGGCGGCGGGCGAGCCGGCGCCGAGCGCCACGACGGCGTCACCGAGCCCGTCACCGAGCACACCCTCGCCGACGCCCACCTCGCCCGCGCAGCCCGGCGGCCCCACGGTGCTCCGGGCGGTCACCTCCGGGCTCTGCCTCGGTCTGGACGGCGACGGCGAGAGGGCCGAGGCGCAGCTCGCCGCGTGCTCGGGCGGCCCGGAGCAGCAGTGGGTGGTCAGCCTCGTGGCGGCGGACGTGGTGACGCTGACCAACGCCGCGTACGGGCAGTGCCTCGACGTCGAGGGCGGCAGCCCGGACGACGGTGCGCGGATCCTCCAGTTCTCCTGCCACGGCCAGCCCAACCAGCAGTGGCGGCTGGCGCCGACCGGGACCGGCCCGCTGCTGCTGGTCGCCGTCCAGAGCGGCAAGTGCGGCCAACCCGACGGCGCCCAGGCCGGTGACTCGGTGCGGCAGCAACTGTGCGACGGCGCCGTCCCGCAGCAGCAGTGGACCCTCGGCTGAGGCGCCTCAGCCGCGGTAGCTCCACGCCTTCCGGGCCACCGGCCCGACGCTGACCAGCACCGGCACCGGTACGTCGGGGCGGCGACGGCGCAGCAGCAGCGACAGCCCGGCCGCCGCGATCGACAGCCCGCCCGCCACGTACCAGGCGAGCGCGTAGTCACCGAGGCGGTCCCGGATCAGGCCCGCGCCGGTGGCGGCCAGCGCCGCGCCGAGCTGGTGCGAGGCGAAGACCCAGCCGAAGACGACCGCTCCGGCGTCGCCGAAGTACTCCCGGCACAGCGCCACGGTCGGCGGCACGGTGGCCACCCAGTCTAGACCGTAGAAGATGATGAACACCAGCATGCTCGGCCGCGCGGAGTCCGCGAAGAGACCGGGCAGCACCAGCAGCGACGCGCCGCGCAGCGCGTAGTAGGCGCCCAGGAGCAGGCGGCTGTCCACCCGGTCGGTGAGCCAACCGGAGGCGATGGTGCCGACGATGTCGAAGAGGCCGACGAGCGCCAGCAGGCCGGCCGCCGTGGTCTCCGCCATGCCGTGGTCGTGCGCGGCGGGCACGAAGTGGGTGCCGACCAGGCCGTTGGTGGTGGCGCCGCAGATCGCGAAGCCGCCGGCGAGCAGCCAGAACGGGCGGGTCCGGGCCGCCTGGGCCAGCGCGCCGAGCGCACGGGAGGCCGCCCCGCCGGCCCGCGTCGGCGCGGGAACGACCTCGGTGGCGCCGTACGCCGGCAGCCCCAGCTCCGCCGGGTGCTCGCGCAGCAGCCAGGCCACCAGGGGTACGACCAGCAGCGCGGACCCGGCGACGACGAGCGCGGCGGTCCGCCAGCCGTGGTCGCGCACCAGGAGGGCGAGCAGCGGCAGGAAGACCAGCTGACCGGCCGCTCCGCCGGCGGTGAGCACACCGGTGACCAGGCCCCGACGCCGGACGAACCAGCGGCCGGTGACGGTCGCCACGAAGGCCAGCGCCATCGAGCCGGTGCCCAGCCCGACGAGCACCCCCCAACAGAGGATGAGCTGCCAGCTCGCGTTCATGAACACGGTCAGTCCGCTGCCGGCGGCCACCAGCAGCAGCGCGGTGGCGACGACCCGCCGGATGCCGAACCGGTCCATCAGCGCGGCGGCGAAGGGTGCGGTCAGGCCGTAGAGCAGCAGGTTGACCGACACGGCGGCGGAGATGGTGGCCAGCGGCCAGCGGAACTCGGCGTGCAGCGGGTGCAGCAGCACCGACGGAGTCGCGCGGAAGCCGGCGGCGCCGACCAGCGCGACGAAGGCCACGGCGGCGACGAGCCAGGCGGGATGGGGGCGGCGTACACGGGTCACGCTACGAGTCTCGGGAACCGGGGGCCCCGCGACGAGTGGCCGGGAAGCCACCATGCGCAAGAATTGGGCCATGACCTTCTCGCCGCACCGGATCGCGGTCCTCGCCCTCGACGACGTCGTCGGCCTCGACCTCGGCACTCCCGCCCAGGTCTTCAGCACCGCCCGGGACGCCCACGGCCGGTCGCTCTACACGGTCGACGTCTGCACCCCGGGCGGCCGGCCGGTCCGCAGCACCGCCGGCTACCAGGTCCTCCCCGACCACGGGCTGGAGTTGATCGAGACGGCGGACACCGTGATCGTCCCCGGCATCCACGAGGGGCCCCCGCTGACCGACGGGACGCTGGACGGGGAGGTGGCGGCCGCCCTGCGCGCCGCGTACGACCGGGGTGCGCGGATCATGTCGATCTGCACCAGCGCGTTCGTACTCGCCGCCGCCGGCCTGCTCGCCGGGCGCCGGGCCACCACCCACTGGGCGTACGCCGACCGGTTCCGCCGCCTGCACCCCCGCGTCGACCTCGACCCGGACGTGCTCTTCATCGACGACGATCGGGTGCTCACCTCCGCCGGGGTGGCCGCCGGCATCGACCTCTGCCTGCACGTGATCCGCGCCGACCACGGCACCGAGGTCGCCAACCGGGCGGCCCGGCGCTGCGTGGTGCCCCCGTGGCGGGAGGGTGGGCAGGCCCAGTACATCGAGCGACCGGTGCCGAAGGTGGCCGACACCAGCACCGCCACCGCCCGGGAGTGGGCCCGGCAGCGGCTGCACGAGCAGGTCAGCCTGCGCGACCTGGCCGAACAGTCGCGGATGAGCGTGCGCACCTTCACCCGGCGGTTCCGCTCCGAGACCGGGCTCAGCCCGGCGCAGTGGCTGCTGCAGCAGCGCACCGAGCACGCCCGACTGCTGCTGGAGAGCACCGACCTGAGCATCGACCAGGTCGCGCGGCGCTCCGGCTTCGGCACGGCGTCGGCCCTGCGCCAGCACCTCCACGTACGCCTCGGCGTGGCCCCGTCCACCTACCGCCGAACCTTCCGCCACCCCACCCCCTGATACGACATCGGGCGGTTCTCGGTTCAGGCGGGGCGGAGGAGACGGAGTTGGGCCAGGTGTTTGGGGAGGTGGACGGTGGTGTGCAGGTCCAGGGTGCGGCCCCAGGGCAGCGTGTCGTCGACGTTCAGGTCGTAGCCCTCGCGCAGGTGGGTCTCGACCGGGGTCTCCGCGGCCAGGCCGAGCCGGTCGGTCAGCGCGCAGAGCTTCTGGCTGGTGGCCCGGAACAGGGCGGCCACCCCGTCCAGCCCGCCGCACTCGACGACCAGCGCGTCGACCTGCGGGCGGTGGATCGTCTCCAGGTCGTAGTAGGCGAACGGCGACCCGGCCAGCACCGCCTCGCTCGCCTCGCACATCAGCTCGTCGTTGGCCGCCAGGTGGGCGACGATCTGCTCGGCGCTGAGCTGGCCCGCGGGTGGCGGCCCGAACCCACCCGCGTCGATCTCCGCGAGCAACTCGTCGTACGTCTGGCGCAACCTCCCGCTGTCCACTCAGTCAGTCAACCCCGCCCCACCCCGTCGATCATGCAGGTGTGGTGCCCGGTTCACCCAGACGTGCACCCTCTGTCCGGCACCACAACTGCATGATCGACGCACCCCAGGTCGGGCGGCGGCGCGCTTCGGGGTCAGCGGCGGGGTTGGCGGGAGCGCAGGTAGTCGGAGACGACGTACTCGCCGAGGTCGTCCGGGTCCGGCGTGAACATCCGGCCCTTGCTGCGGCGGGCCACCGCGTCGACGAAGCGGCGCAGCCCCGGATCATCGCCGAGCATGAAGAGGTTCAGCGTCGCCCCGTAGCGGGCGAGCCGATCCACCTCCCGGATCGTCGCCTCGATCGTCTCCGGCAGCGGCGGCCAGTTGAAGAGCGGCTCACCGTCGTCCGGGTCCAGGTGGGCGGTCGGCTCGCCGTCGGTGACCACCAGGACCACCGGCTCGGCGTCCGGGTGCCGGCGCAGGTGCCGGGCCGCCAGCCGCAGAGCGTGCTGCAGGTTGGTGCCCTGCTCGAAGTCCGGGTCGACGCCGGCCAGCTCCTGCTGGCTCAGCGGCACAGCCTCCCGGCCGAACCCGATGATCTGCAACGCGTCCTGCGGAAACCGGGTCGCCATCAGGTGCGACAGGGCGAGCGCGGTCTGTTTCATCGGCCCCCACCGCCCCTGGGAGATCATCGAGTACGACAGGTCGACGCAGAGCGCCACCGCCGCCGAGGACCGCCGCTCGGTCTCCACCACCTCGAAGTCCTCGACCGCCAGCTGCACCGGCACCTGCGGCCCGGCGCGGCGCACCGCCCTGGTCAGGGTGCGGACGACGTCCAGCGGCTGCTCGTCCCCGTACTCCCAGGGCCGCGACCCGCCGCTGACCTCGCCGGCGGCGCCCGCCGAGCGCAGGTCGTGCTGGCCGCGCGGCCCGGCGGTCAGGTCCGCGAAGACCCGGCGCAGCGCGGTGCCGCCGAGGCGGCGCAGCGCCTTCGGGCTCAGGGTCAGGCCGTCCGCGTCGCGGCTCACCCAGCCCTGCCGGCGCAGCTCCCGCTCCAGCTCCCGCAGCCGGCGTACGTCGTCGGCCGCGTCGCGGCCCAGCGTCCGGGCCACCGCGTCCACGTCGACGTCGTCCAGGGTCGCGCCGGGGTGCTCCTGGTCGAGCTGGTCGAGCAGGTCGTCCAGCTCGGCGATCTCGTCCAGCGCGCCGGCCGCCTCGCCGTAGCCGAGCGGCTGCTCGCCCCGCACCCGCTCGCCACGGCCCCAGCGCAGGTCGGGCCGGAGCGCGCGCAGGTGGCCGTCGAGCGCGGCCAGCTCGCCGGCCAGCCGGTCGCCGAGCGACTGCCGCATGAGCCCGGCCAGCTCCTCGCGCTGCCGGTCGGAGAGCGACCGCATCAGCCGCTCACCGGCCGCCGAGCGCCGGGCCAGCACGTCGACCAGCTCGTCGACGTTCGCCGGCTGCTCCGGGAAGAACTCGCCGTGTCGCCGCATGAACTCGGCGAACGCGTCCGTCGTGTCCTCCGCGCGGGCGTGCCGCGCCAGCAGGCCGTTCAGGTCCCGCATCATCTCGGCCAGCCGCTGCTGCGCCGCCGGGTCGGCGGAGGCGCGGACGGCGTCCCGCAGCCCGGCGAACCGCTGGCCCAGCACGTCGTCGCGCAGCCCGTCGAGGATCTGCTGGTACGAGCGGCGCGCCTCGTCGCTGGCCCACTCGTAGCCGGCCAGCTCCTGCACCGCGCGGGCGGTGGAGCGGGGCAGGTTGTCCAGCACCGCCTCGGCGAACCGCGCCGCGTCGTCGTCCCGACCGCGCAGCTCGTCGCGTTCGGCGGCGAGCGCCTGGTCGAGCAGGGCGCGGGACCGGGTGACGGCGCCGTCCAGGTCGCCCCGGCGCAGCGCCTCCCGGCGCAGCCGCCGGGCGCGGGCGGCCAGCTCGTCGAGGCCGCCACGCCCCTGGGGGCCCCGACGCAGCAGGTCCCGCAGCGCCTCCCGCAGGCTGCCGCCGGCCAGCACCTCCGAGCCGACCGCGTCGACCGCCGCACGCACGTCGTACGGGGGTGCCAGCGGGTCCGGCCCGCCGCGCCACTGCCCGTACCGGAACCGGTTGCCGGCCATGCTCAGCCCCGACCGCCGTAGACGGTGCGCCCGGTGTCGGTGACGTCCTTGCCGAGCCGGCGCGTCAGGTGCAGACCTTCCAGCACGAACTCGACGCCGGCGGCCGCCTCCTCGGGGGTGGGCGCGTCGCCCATGCCGAGCCGGTCCAGCACCTTCGCGAGGCCGGGCACGGTGCCGACCTGGCGCAGCAGGTCCGCGGAGCCGACCAGCTCGCCCGTCTCGATGACGGCGCCCTCCGCGACCAGCTCGGTGAAGCCGGAGAGGTCCAGCCCGACCAGCCGCGCCCGGAACGTCTCGGCGGTGGCCGTCCGCAGCAGGTGGGCCAGGACCTCGATCTCCCGCCCCTCCTCGCCGCTCTCGAACTCGACCTTGCCGCGCAGCGTCGAGGTCACCGACACGGCGTCACCGACCCGGGCCACCGGGGCCTCGGGGCGTACCGCCGGGTCGCCGGTGCCGGACGCGGAGCCGGCGGCCAGCAGACCGGAGCGGCGCAGCGCGGCGGCGGCCACCGTCTCGGCGGCGGCGATGGCGAACCGGGCGGAGACGCCGGAGCGCGGGTCCACCGACGGTGACTCCCGCACCGCCCGGGCGAACCGGGCCAGCACCTCCAGGACGTGCTCCGGCACCTCGGCGACCAGGTCCGCCTCCTGACGGATCAGGGCCAGCTCCAGGTCCAGGTCGACCGGGTAGTGGGTGCGGATCTCCGCGCCGAACCGGTCCTTCAGCGGGGTGATGATCCGGCCCCGGTTGGTGTAGTCCTCCGGGTTGGCGCTGGCCACCAGCAGCAGGTCCAGCGGCAGCCGCAGCTGGTACCCCCGGACCTGGATGTCGCGCTCCTCCAGCACGTTGAGCAGGGCCACCTGGATCCGCTCGGCCAGGTCGGGCAGCTCGTTGACGGCGAAGATGCCCCGGTTGGTGCGCGGCACCAGGCCGAAGTGGATCGTCTCCGGGTCGCCGAGGGTGCGCCCCTGGGCGATCCGGATCGGGTCGACGTCACCGATCAGGTCGCCGACGCTGGTGTCGGGGGTGGCGAGCTTCTCGCCGTAGCGCATCGACCGGTGCAGCCAGCCGATCGGCAGGTCGTCGCCGGCCTCGGTGACCTGGGCGACGGAGGCCGGGGTGAGCGGGTGCATCGGGTGCTCGTTGAGCGCCGAGCCGGGGATGACCGGGGTCCACTCGTCCAGCAGCGTGGCGAGCGAGCGGATCAGTCGGGTCTTGCCCTGGCCGCGCTCGCCGAGCAGCACCACGTCGTGCCCGGCGAGCAGCGCCCGCTCGACCTCGGGCAGCACGGTGTCGTCGTAGCCGACGATGCCGGGGAAACGGTCGGCGCCGGCGCGCATGCGGGCCAGGAGGTTGTCGCGGAGTTCCTGCTTGACGGTGCGGTAACGGTGGCCGGCCGCCTTCAGCTCGCCGAGCGTGCCGGGCAGGTCGGCCGGTGGGACCGGGATAACCGGGTTGGGCGCAGTCACCCGCCCACGCTAGCTCGGGTACGGCGGTGACGCCGCTGCGTTGACCGCGGTCAGCGGTGCTCGCGGACGTACCGCTGCGGGTCCTTGTCTGCGAACGCGAGGTCCCGGCCGTTCTTGTGCTCGCCGTAGAAGGTCAGCCACCGCCGGCCCAGCTCGGCCCGCAGCTCGGTGTCGGCGTGCCGGCGGAAGTCGGGCAGCGCCTCGTCCTCCTCCTCGGCCAGGTGCTCGCTGTTCTCCCGGCGGGCCCGCCAGACGGCCGCCCACCACTGGTCGGAGCCGACCGGGTGCAGCTTCGACTCGGCGATCGCGTCGCGGATCTTGTTGTGGTCGCCCACCGCGTCGGCGGTCTCGGCCTCACCGTCGTCACCGTGCCGCACCAGGTGCGGGTAGAGGATCGTCTCCTCGGCCTCCGCGTGGATGTCCAGGTGCAGGGCGAGCGCGTCCCAGATCGCCAGCAGCTCCTGCTCGCTGCGGGCGTCGTCCAGCCGGGCGAAGCCCCGCCGGAACGCGGCGTGGTCGTCCATGATCATGGCGGTGATGTCGTCCATCGTCCCCCCGCTCGGATGTACCGGCGTGAGGGTCAACTCCCCGGGGGCGCACTTGGTCACGCGCCTGAGCAGCCTGTCAGTGGCGACTACTAGGCTCATGATCGTGACGTATCTCGCCGCGGACGACCGCTACGACACCATGACCTACCGGCGCAGCGGGCGCAGCGGCCTGCGGCTGCCCGCCATCTCCCTCGGCCTGTGGCACAACTTCGGCCCCGACCGGCCGTTCGAGCGGCAGCGGGACATCGTCCGCCGTGCGTTCGACCTCGGCGTCACCCACTTCGACCTGGCCAACAACTACGGGCCGCCGCCCGGCGCCGCGGAGGAGAACTTCGGCCGGCTGCTCGCCACCGACCTGCGGCCCTACCGCGACGAGTTGGTCATCTCCAGCAAGGCCGGCTACCTGATGTGGCCCGGCCCCTACGGCGAGTGGGGCTCCCGCAAATACCTGGTCTCCTCGCTCGACCAGTCGCTGCGCCGGATGGGCCTGGACTACGTCGACGTCTTCTACTCCCACCGCTTCGACCCGGAGACGCCGCTGGAGGAGACGATGGGGGCGCTCGACGCGATCGTCCGCTCCGGCAAGGCGCTCTACGTGGGCATCTCCAACTACAACTCCGAGCAGACCGCCCGCGCCGCCGCGATCCTGCGGGACCTGGGCACCCCGCTGCTGATCAACCAGCCGTCCTACTCGATGCTCAACCGCTGGACCGAGGCGGACGGCCTGCTGGACACGCTGGCCGAGGTCGGCGCCGGCTGCATCGCCTACAGCCCGCTCGCGCAGGGCCTGCTGACCGACCGCTACCTGGGCGGCATCCCGGCCGACTCGCGGATCCGCACGAGCGTCTTCCTCAACGAGAGCGACCTCGACGAGAAGCGGATGTCGACGATCCGCGCGCTGGGCGCGATCGCCGAGCGGCGCGGCCAGACCCTGGCGCAGCTCGCGCTCGCCTGGGCGCTGCGCGACCCGCGCATGACCAGCCTCATCATCGGGGCGAGCAGCGTCGGGCAGCTGGAGGCGAACATCGCCGCGCTGGCCAACCTCGACTTCACCGCCGAGGAGCTGACCGAGATCGACAAGCACCTCGGCTGACCGTGTCCCGGCCGACGCCCACCCGGGAATCACCGGGTGGGCGTCGGCGTTTTCTCCTGCGTACGGCACGAGGCAGGACCCGAGCCGGAGGAGATGAGGACATGAAGGTACGCAGCTCCCTGAGGTCGCTGAAGCAGAAGCCGGGCTCCGTGGTGGTTCGCCGTCGCGGCCGCGTGGTCGTGGTCAACCGCGCCAACCCCCAGTGGAAGAGCCGCCAGGGCTGACCTCTCGTTTCCCGTTCGGCGCCGTCGCACCCGCGACGGCGCCGTTCGTCCGTTATGGCGACCTATGGCGACCCGGGCACGGGGTGAGATCCGGCTACTTTTGACTCGGCATTGGCACACACGTCATGTCAGCACCCCGAGCGACGAGCGCGGCGTCCATCTTGTGCCCCTTGGCCGCGGGATTCGGACGGAAGATACTGAACATCAGCTCACTGCCGGCCGGCATCGCCTTCGGGGTGATAACAAGTGCGAACTCGTATCCAGGCGCGGCGACCTCGGTACGGTAGACCTTCTCAGCTTCGGGCAGTTCCGCGCCGACCGGCGTGCAGCGCTTACCGATCTCGACCTGCGCCGGCACATCCGCAGACGCGAGCGCCGCACGCAGCGCCTGCGGATCAGTCACCTCATCGCGCAGGATCAGCTCAACAGTCTGATCCGCCTGACGCTTCACCTCGAACGCCACAGGCGTCAGCGACGCCCCGCCGGACGGTCCACCAGCCGTCGACACCTCCGGGGCAGGGGCCGCTGCCGGCAGGGCCAACGCCAGCCCGGCGATGACCACGACGGCACCGCCACCTCCGACGGCACCCAGCAGCCCTCGGTTACGACGCCGCTGACGACCTCGGTGCTCAATGCGGTCAAGCGGCCGCGTCATACGCACATCCGCGACCGACCGCCGCAGTTCCTCGACAACCCGCTCGTCGTTCATCTAGCTCACTTCCTCCAGATCTGAATTCATAAGATGAGTGCGCAGAGCTGCGGTTGCCCGAGACAGATGAGCACCAACGGTCCCAACCGAAATCCCAAGCACCTCGGCGGTCGTTCGTGCGTCCAAATCGAGCCAAACCCGAAGCAGGACCACCTCGCGTTGTCGCCGCGGCAGGCCGCGAACGAGGGCAAGCAAACCCTCATGCGAGCCGGTCGCCTCGTAAGAACCGACGACATCACTGTTTGCCAGTGGTGACTCCCGTCGGCGCCTGCGCCACCACGAAACGCGGAGGTTGAGAGCCGTCCTGACCACCCAAGCCGCCGGCGCCGGATGCCGTTGCACCTTTGCCCAGGACGCCCAGGCACGGGAAAAGGCCTCCGCAACAAGATCCTCCGCAAGGGCGGGCTCTCGTGAGACGGCGACCACAGCCCGCAAACAGTCGTCACGGCAACCCGAGTAAAAGGCCGCGAATTCCTTCCGTTCTCGCTCCACGCCTCCCCCACGCCCGAGCCGGACAACACACTTACCAACCCAGCGGATTGTGATCGGCGTCACCTTCGGCATCCGCGTGGGTGGTCCCACGAACGGCGCCGTTCGTCCGCTATGGGGTTGGACGCGTCATCCCAAGGTTCGTCATCCACGCGTGGACACCCGGCCGCGTCACCGACACTGGGAACGGCCCGTGCGCTTCGCGGCACCCTGGAGGACGGATGACAGCCGACACGATCGTTCTGATCCACGGGTTCTGGGTGACACCCCGCAGCTGGGAGCACTGGAAGACGCACTACGAGCAGCAGGGCTACCGGGTGCTCGCGCCCGCGTACCCGGGGTTCGAGGTCGAGGTCGAGGCGCTGAACGCCGACCCGAGCCCGATCGCGCGGGTGACCGTGCCGGAGATCGTAAGCCACCTGGAGTCGGTGGTCCGCGCCCTGCCCACGCCGCCCGTCCTGATCGGGCACTCGGCCGGCGGCGTGTTCACCCAGATCCTGCTCGACCGCGGCCTCGGCGCGGCCGGCGTGGCGCTCAACTCGGCGCCCACCGAGGGCGTCAAGGTGGCACCCCTGTCCCAGTTGAAGTCGACCTTTCCGGTCCTGCGCAATCCCGCCAACCGGCACAAGGCGATCGGCTTCACGCACCAGCAGTGGCACTACGCGTTCACCAACACGTTCAGCGAGCCGGAGTCCCGCGCGCTCTACGAGCGCTACCACATCCCGGCCTCGGCCTCGATCCTCTGGGGCAGCCTGTTGGCGAACGTCCGACCCGGTCACCAGGACACGTGGGTCGACTACACCAACGACCGCCGGGCCCCGCTGCTGTTCGTCTCCGGCGGTGAGGACCACCTGATGCCGCCGAGCGTCCAGCGCGCCAACGCCCAGCACTACACCTCGGACACGGTGACCCGGCACAAGGTGTACCCGGGCTACGCCCACCTGCTCCCGGCGCAGCAGGGCTGGCAGCAGATCGCCGACGAGGTCCTCACCTGGGCCCTCGCACACGCCCGGTAGGCCTATGACCGACGTCCGGATCACCCACGTCGGCGGGCCGACCACGCTCATCGAGGTCGACGGGCTGCGGCTGCTGACCGACCCCACCTTCGACCCGCCGGGCCGGCGGTACACGTTCGGGTGGGGGTCGGCGTCCCGCAAGAACACCGGCCCCGCGTTGGCGGCCGGCGATCTGCCGCCGATCGACGCCGTGCTGCTCACCCACGACCAGCACGGCGACAACCTGGACACGGCGGGGCGCGCGCTGCTGCCGACCGCCCGGGTGGTCCTCACGACCCGGGCCGCGGCCCGTCGGCTGGGCGGCAACGCCGTCGGGCTCGCGCCCTGGCAGACCGCCACCATCGGGTACGACGACGGCCGGCTGCTGGTCACCGCGACACCGGCCCGGCACGGCCCCCCGCTCAGCCGCGCCATCACCGGGGCGGTGACCGGCTTCGCCCTGCGCCGGCCCGACCACCCCGACGCGTTCTGGATCACCGGCGACACGGTGCTGCACGGCGGCCTACGCCGGGTGGCCGATCGGCTGGTCGTCCGGACGGCGCTGCTGCACCTCGGGGCGGTCCGGTTCGGCGTCACCGGGCCGGTCCGCTACAGCCTGAACGCCCGGGAGGCCGTCGAGCTGTGCCGGCTGCTGCGCCCCCGGACGGTGCTGCCCGTGCACTACGAGGGCTGGGGACACTTCCAGGAGGGCCGGGAGCCGGTCGAGCGGGCCTTCGCCGCCGCACCCGAGCAGGTGCGGTCGGCACTGCGCTGGCTGCCGATCGGCACCCCGGTGACGCTCCCCGACGCCCTCTGAGCCGCCCGGCCCGGTCCCGGCGGCCGCCGGAGGCGCGGACTACTTCCCGTGCGGGTCGCTGCGGTTGAGGGCCGCGACGACCTGGTCGTAGTCGCCGCGCGCCTCGCCGTAACGGAGGAACTTCACCCGCTCGACCTGGATCTCCTTCGCGTCCGGCTGCGTCTCGATCAGGCCGACCACCTCCGTGACGAACTCGTCGAGCGGCATGGCGACCTCGTTGGTCTCCTGGCCGGGCATCAGCGCCGTCCGCACCGACGGGGGCACCAGTTCCAGCACCTGCACGCTCGTGTCCGCGAGTTGCAGCCGCAGCGACTCGCTGAGCATGTGGATCGCGGCCTTCGAGGCGTTGTAGCTCGGGGTGACCTTCAGCGGGGTGAACGCGAGGCCCGAGGAGACGGTGACGATCGTGGCGTCCGGCCGGGTCTGCAGGTGCTCGACGAACGCGGCGATCAGGCGGATCGGCCCGAGCACGTTCGTGGTGACCACGGACTCGGCGGACGCGAGGAAGCTCTCCGGCCGGTGCCAGTCCTCGGCCCGCATGATCCCCGCCATCGTGACCAGGACGTTGAGGTCGGGGTGCCGCTCCAGCACCTCCTTGGCCGCGGCGTCGATGCTCGCCGCGTCCGCCGTGTCGATCTGCACGGTGTCGATCCCCGGGTGCTCCGCCGCGAGCTGCCGCAGCAGGTCGGCGCGCCGACCACCGATGATGATCCGGTTGCCCCGCTCGTGCAGCTTCAGGGCGAGCGCGAGACCGATCCCGCTCGTCGAGCCGGGGATGAAGATGGTGTTTCCCGAGATGTTCATGCCCCCACGGTGCGCCGGGGCCCGCGGCGGCGGAAGAGAGCGCCCATCGGGGGATCCGCGATCCCTGGTTGACGCCGCGACCGGACGGATACTGGGGCCATGGACCGCGCCGCGCTCGCCGATTTCCTGCGTCGCCGCCGGGAGGCGTTGCAACCCGGGGACGTCGGGCTGGCACCCGGCCCACGCCGCCGGGCCCGAGGGCTGAAGCGGGAGGAGGTCGCCTCGCTCGCCGCGATGTCGACCGACTACTACACCCGCCTGGAGCAGCAGCGCGGCCCGCAGCCGAGCGAGCAGATGCTCGCGTCGCTCGCGCGGGCGCTGCGGCTGACCGGTGGTGAACGGGACTACCTGTTCCAGGTGGCCGGGCGTAACGCGCCCACCGCCGTGCCGGCCGTCACCCACGTCGCTCCCGCGCTGCTGCGGGTGCTGGACCGCCTCGACGACACCCCGGCGCTGATCCTGTCCAACCTCGGCGAGACGCTCGTCCAGAACCGGATGGCCGCGGCCCTGTTCGGCGACCAGTCCGGCCACACCGGCCTGGCCCGCAGCGAGATCTACCGGTGGTTCACCGACCCGACCGAACGGCTGCGCTACCCGGAGGACGACCGCGACCGGCAGAGCCGCGCCCTGGTGGCGACGCTGCGGGCCGCGTACGGGTCGATGGGCCCGCAGTCGCGGGCCGGCGAGTTCGTGCGGGCGCTGCGGAAGGCGAGCCCGGAGTTCGTCGAGCTGTGGGAGCGGCACGAGGTCGGCCGACGGTTCGCCGACCACAAGACGCTCATCCATCCGGAGTTGGGGCCGATCGAGCTGGACTGCCAGGCGCTGTTCACCGAGGACCAGTCCCAGGCGCTGCTGGTGCTCACCGCTCCGCCGCGCAGCGAGGGCCACGAGAAGCTCCAGCTGCTCCGGGTGCTGGGGCACGAACGCTTCCCCAGCGACCTGCTCCCCGGCTGAGTGACGGCCCCGGTCGCGACCTGGCGGGACGCGACGAGTGCGGCCCGGGCCGCGACTCACCGGCCGGCCGCTACCACCGGGGAGACCGGCCGGCCATGAGATGGTCGAGCTGAAGGGCGGCGGAGATGAGGGACAGGTGGCTGAACGCCTGCGGGTAGTTGCCGATCTGCTCGCCGTTGGGCGCGATCTCCTCGGAGTAGAGGCCGAGCCGGTTGCTGTAGGTGAGCATCTTCTCGAAGGTCAGCCGAGCCTCGTCCAGCCGGCCGGCCTCGGCCAGTGCCCGCACGTACCAGAAGCTGCACATGCTGAAGGTTCCCTCGCTACCGGCCAGGCCGTCGGGTGACGCGGCCGGGTTGTAGCGGTAGACGAGGCTGTCGGAGACGAGTTCGTCCTCCATGGCCCGCAGCGTCGACACCCACATCGGGTCGGTCGCCGACACGAAGTCGAGTGACGGCATGACCAGCAGCGAGGCGTCCAGCACGTCGGTCCGGTAGTGCTGCACGAACGCGCCACGTCCACGGTGGTACCCCTGGGACATGATCTGGTCGTAGATCGCGTCCCGGTTGCGCATCCACATCGCCGTGTCGGCCGGGCGGCCGTTGTGGCGGGCCAGGCGGATGCCGCGATCGAGCGCCACCCAGGACATCAGCCGTCCGTAGGTGAAGTCCTGTCGGCCGCCCCGGGTCTCCCAGATGCCGTCCTCGGGCTGGTCCCAGTTGTCACAGAGCCAGTCGACGATCCGGACCATGCTCCGCCAACCCTCGTGGGAGCCGTGCATGCCGTTGGCGGCGGCCCGGTGGATGGCGTGGACGACCTCACCGTAGATGTCGAGCTGGAGCTGACCGGCCGCGTCGTTGCCGATCCGCACCGGGGCCGACCCCCGGTAGCCCTCCAGATGGTCGAGCACCTCCTCGGTGAGGTCCCGCCGCCCGTCGACGCGGTACATGATCTGCAGCGGTACGCCCTCGTTCGCGCTCGCCACGACCCGGTCCTCGACCCAGCCCAGATACCGCTGGGCCTCCTCGGTGAAGCCCACGCTGAGCAGCGCGAACACGGAGGTGGAGGCGTCGCGGATCCAGGCGTAGCGGTAGTCCCAGTTGCGTTCCCCGCCGACCTGCTCGGGCAGACCGGCGGTGGGCGCGGCCACCAGCGCGCCGCTGGGGGCGTACGTCATCAGCTTCAGCGTGATCGCCGACCGTTCGACGACCTCCCGCCACCGCCCCTCGTAGCGGTAATCCGCCAGCCACTGCCGCCAGTAGTCGCGCGTCTGGTCCATCAGGTCCCAGGCTTCGTCGGGCGTGACGACGCGCGGCGTGTCCCCGGCCGTCTCCAGGATCACGCCGCCCACCTGGCCCTCGTGCAGCGTGCCGACCAGGTGGACGCCCTCGTCGCTGCGCCGGACCTCGCCGTCCTCGAACAGCCGGCCGCCGCCTCGGATGGGGCTGAGGTTCACGGTGAGGGTCGCACCGCGGAAGACCACCCCGTCCGGCCGGATGTCCACCTCGTGCCGCCCGCGGGCGTAGTCGAAGCGGGGCTGGCAGTCGATGCGGAACCGCATGGTGCCCCGGACCACCTGCACGATGCGGACCAGGCGGTGCCGGTCGGTGGCCTGCTCACCCGTCACCGGCATGAAGTCGATCACCTCGCCCACGCCGTCCGGCGTGAGGAAACGGGTGATCAGGATGGGTGTGCTGGGCAGGTACAGCTGCTTGCTGGTGTAGTCGGCGCCGTCCGGGGAGATCCGGAAGTGGCCGCCCCGGCGCGTGTCCAGCAGGGCGGCGAAGATGCTCGGGGAGTCGAACCGGGGGGCGCAGAACCAGTCCACGGCCCCGTCGTCGGTCACGAGCGCGGCCGTCTGAAGGTCTCCGATCAGACCGTGCGCCTCCACGGCAGGGTACGAGTCCACCGGCCCTCCATCGCATCGTTCAGGCGGTATGCCCAGCTTAAGACGATTCGATGGGCTGATCCTGGATCAAACTCATAAAAGCACCTAAAGTGCACCACCAGGCGACCGCTCAGCAGGGGAACCCGTGCCATCGACGAATCACCGCCCGCAGGCGCACTCGCCCCTGCGGACCCGGGACGCGCCGAAACAACCCGCGTTCCTCGAACTCTTCTTCGACCTGGTCTATGTCTTCGCCCTCACCCAGCTCACCCATCTCCTGATCGACGACCTCACCCTGACCGGCGGGTTCGAAGCGCTGGTGCTGTTCCTCGCGCTGTGGTGGCTCTGGGTCCTGACCGCCTGGCTCACCGACCAGTTCGACCCGCAGAACACGTCCGTGCAGTGGTACGTCCTCGTGGCCATGTTCGGCATCCTGCTGATGGCCATCCAGGTGCCGAAGGGATTCGACGGCAACGGGCTCTTCTTCGGCGTGATCTTCACGGTCATCAACCTGACGCGCTTCCTCTTCGTCGTGTGCGTGGCGCGCGGCACCGCCGTGCTGCGGCACGCGACGCGCGCCTGGTTCTGGGCCGCCATCTCGACGGCACTCTGGATCCCGGGCGCCTTCCTCGACGGGTGGGCGCGCGGCATCGTATGGCTGGCCGCCCTGGCCATCGACTATGTCTCCGCCGCGCTGCGCTGGCCGACCCCCTGGCGGAAGCGTCAGCAGAACACGCCCGTGCTCGAGATCATCGCGACGCACCTGGCCGAGCGCTACCGACAGGTCTTCATCATCGCGCTCGGCGAGATAGTCCTGATCATGGGCCTGACCTTCAGCACCAGCGGCTACGAGAACTTCACCCTCGACCGGACCCTGGTGCTCACCCTGTCGTACGTCAGCGCCGCCCTCATGTGGCGGCTCTACATCTACCAGGCCGGATCCCAGCTCGCCCCGGCCATCGCGGCGTCCCGAAACCCGCACCGCCTCAGCCAGTGGTCCGCGTACGCGCACATCGCCATGATCGCCGGCAGCATCCTGACCGCCGTCGGCTTCACCCTGGCCATCGACCATCCGACCGAAATGACACCGGCCGCGTGGATCGCGGGCATCACCGGCGGCCCCGCCCTGTTCCTGGCCGGACGGGCCGGCTTCGAATACGTGATCTTCGGCCGGATAACGCCGCCCCGGCCGGTCGGCATCGTCGTCCTCGCCGCCCTCTCCCCCGCGGCGATCCACCTGAGGCCCGAGGTCACGCTGGCCGCGGCGACCCTCGTCCTCGCCGGCATCGCCGTCTGGGACACCGCGAGCGGCTACCGGCGGGCGCCGAAGCAGGTCGCACCACCGGCCTGAGGCAGCCGCCGCATTCGTCCCGGAAGCCACCGGATCACCGAGCTGGCCTGCGGGACCAGCCGACCCGGCACGCTGACCTCGGCCGGTCACGTGATAGCAATGGCCGCGTGAGCGAGATCCAGATCCGTCGTGCCACCGAAACAGACCTCCCGGCCGCCGCAGAACTGCGCTGGCAATGGCTGCTGGAGCTGGATCAGCGACCCCAGGGCAGCCGGGAGGATTACATCGCCTACCTCACCGAGTGGGCTCGTAGCGCTCCCGGGCACGAATGTTTCCTCGCGGCCCGAGGCGACGCCGTCATCGGGATGGCCTGGCTGGCGATCACCGATCGCGTGCCGTCCGCGGCCGCCTTCGACCGGCGCTCCGGCGACCTGCAGAGCGTCTACGTACTCGCCGCGGAGCGGCACCACGGCGTCGGCGGGCAGCTCGTACACGCCGTCGCCACCCGGGCGGCTGAACTCGGACTGGAGCACCTCACCGTGCACGCCCGTGCCTTGGCGATCGACCTCTACCAGCGGCACGGTTTCGCGATGCAGCCCCAGCTGATGCTGCTGAAGCCAGGCGGTTAGTCAGGGCACGCCAGCTGGGCAGAACCGCGGTTTCCCCGTTGCTAACCTTCACCAGCTCCGGGGCGGGCCGCGAGGCCGACGGCATCGATGCCGGCAAGCACACAGATTTCGTCGTTGTCGCCGGCGTCGCCGGAGGCGCCGACCGCGCCGATCACCGCCGCGTTCGCGTCGAGGATCAACACCCCGCCCGGTGAAGGGATCATTCGTCCGCCGGTAGCAGCCGATGCGGCCATGACGAAGGCCGGGAAACTCTCCGCGCGCTCCATCAACTCCCGGGTGCCGAAGCCCATGCCCAACGCTCCCCACGCCTTCGCGTGCGCCAGGTGGAATCGCGCGAAACCCGCTCCGTCCTCGCGCTGGAAGGCGAGGAGGTGGCCACCGGCATCCAGCACGGCGACGGCCAGCGGATCGAGATTCATCGCCCGCCCGTGGGCGATCGCAGCGGCGATGATCCTGTTGGCTTGCTCCAGCTTGAGCACTGTCATGCTCTCATTCGGTTGTCCGCCAATTTCGGCGAGACGATACCGCACGACCACATGCCGCCCAGGAAGGCGTTCACGCACCATCCGGGGCCGGCCTGCGGAACGGCGAGCGTCGAAGCTGGTCGCGCCACCAGCCTTGAGGCACCAGCCGTGATCGTCCCGGAAACCGCCGGCTCACCGAGGGGAGACGGCCGCGTCCGGGCGAGGCGGCGAGAGCGCCATCTTCTGCCAGTTGCGGAAGACGAAGCGGTGCACCGACTTCAACCCGACCCACAGTGCGGGATACAGCGCGGCGCGCCGGAGCCCTCGGACGGTCACGGTGGTCGTCCGGGTGATCCGTGTGCCGCGACCGGCGGGGGTCAGCTCGAACAGATCCGCCAACTGGTCGACATAGCGGTGGAAGCCGAGATCCGTCGACTCCATGTGGAACGCCAGCCGGGCCGGTGGCTCCCACACGGTGATCCGCTGCCGCACCACCCCCTGCTCCGAGACACACTGCCGGGCCGCGTCCACCTCACCCTCACCGTCGGGCAAGCGGCACATCGTCGGCCTGGGCGTGCCCAGGTAGAACACCGGGCACCGGGGCTGGAGTTCGAGGCGAGAGTCGCAGAGCGCCGGCCACAACACCTCCGGCGGGTGCGGGACGGTCCACCGCGTACGCACGATCACGCGGCCCACCGTAGTGCCGACGTGCTACCCGCGCGCGTGCCGCAGCAACCGAAACTGGCCGATCTCGGTGGCGTCCAGGTCCGCGTCGTCGAGCCGGCCGAGAACCGTCTTGTCCGGAATGACGAAGGGCGTCCGCCGTGTCCGGCGAACGCCCTTATCGCGAAGGGTGGAGCCGAGGGGACTCGAACCCCTGACCCCCACACTGCCAGTGTGGTGCGCTACCAGCTGCGCCACGGCCCCTTGCGGTTGTCCCGGTCGCCCGGGCACTGGCGAAACTATACACATGTCGGCGGGCGTGGTCATCTCGCGGGGTACCCACCCCCGCCCCGGCCCCGGCCACTCGGACTCCGGCCGTCAGTTCAGCGCCACGTCCGGCGGGAAGTGGGCCACGGCGGCCATCATCCCGCCCTGGCGGCGCAGCACCATCGGCCACAGGTCGTCGGGCCGGTCGACGAAGGCGTCGCCGGGCAGCGCGTCGAGCACGAACCAGGAGCCCTCCTCGATCTCGCTCTCCAGCTGCCCGGAGCCCCAGCCCGAGTAGCCGGCGAAGACCCGGATGCCGCCGACGCTCTCCCGCACCCGCTCCGGATCGACCGAGAGGTCGATCGTGCCGACCGCGCCGGAGACCTGGTGGAATCCTTTGAGCCGGGTCACCGGCTGCCGCATCCGGGCGAGGCAGATGGCCGAGTCGGGCTGCACGGGCCCGCCCTCGAAGAGCACGGCCGGGTGCCGGGCCAGGTCGCCCCAGTCGCCCAGGACGTCGGAGACCGGCACCTCGGTGGCGCGGTTGAGCACCACGCCGAGTGCCCCGCCCGGCTCGTGAGCGACGAGCAGCACCACCGTACGGTCGAAGTTGGGGTCCTTCAGAGCCGGAGTCGCGACCAGCAGCCGTCCGGTCATCGACTCCATGGCCCGCCCGCCGATCGCCTGGCCCTCTCCCTGCATGTCACGCACCTGTCACCCGTGCTCCGCACGGGAGCCGTTGCCCCGTCGGGCAATTGGGATCCGCGCTGTCAACGCCATGCCTGGCACCATAGCTTGCGCCGGGGTCGGTGGCTAAGGTCTGCGCGGCGGGTGATCGGCCGAAATGAAGGACCGTCGATGGTTCCGACGGCCGATCCGCGGCCACCGACCGTCCACGTCCGGCCGCGTCCGGCCGCGCACGACCGGGGGACGGCGGGGAAAAGCCCGAACTGCCCGGCCTGTCCCGATAGATTCGCAGGGGTCGGGGCGCGCCGTCTCCGGCGAGCCGAGCACGCCCGCGACACGGAGGCAGGTGGCGATGGCAACTGTCCGGGAGACGACGTACGACCTGCTCCGCAGCCTCGGCCTGACCACCGTCTTCGGCAACCCCGGCTCCACCGAGGAGCCCTTCCTCCAGGAGTTCCCGGCCGACTTCCACTACGTGCTCGCGCTGCACGAGGCCTCCGCGGTCGCCATCGCCGACGGGTACGCGCAGGCCACCGGCCGCCCCGCGCACGTCAACCTGCACACCGCGCCGGGCACCGGCAACGGCATGGGCAACCTGGTGACCGCCTGGCACAACAAGACCCCCCTCATCGTCACCGCCGGCCAGCAGGCCCGCGAGATGCTGCTGCTCGAACCCCGGCTGACCAGCCGCCGGGCGACGGAGTTCGCCCAGCCGTACGTGAAGTGGGCCTACGAGCCCGTCCGGGCGCAGGACATCCCCGGCGCGCTGCTGCGGGCGTACGCGACCGCGGTGCAGCCACCGGCCGGCCCGGTCTTCCTCTCGTTGCCCCTGGACGACTGGGCCCAGCCCGCCGACCCGCCCCCGCCGCCGCGCTCGGTGGCCACCCGCTACGCGCCGGACCCGGAGCAGCTCGCACGCTTCGCCGACCTCCTGGCGGGCAGCCGCAACCCGGCCCTGGTGTTCGGCGCGGCGGTGGACCGTGCGGACGCGTGGCCGCTCGCGGCGGCGCTGGCCGAGCGGCTGGCCGCGCCGGTCTGGTCCGCCCCCGCGCCCGAGCGGGCCGGGTTCCCGGAGGACCACCCGCACTACCGGGGGGTGCTGCCGTTCGCGATCGGCCCCCTCGCCGACACGCTGCGCGGCCACGACACGATCCTCGTGGTGGGCGCGCCCGTCTTCCGCTACTACCCCTACGTGCCGGGCGAGTACCTGCCCGACGGGGCCCGGCTGCTGCACGTCACCGACGACCCGGACGAGGTGGCCCGGGCACCGGTCGGTGACAGCGTGCTCGCCGACCCGGGGCTGGCCCTGGCCGCGCTGGTCGACCTCGTGCCGCGCGCCGACCGACCGCCGCCGGACCCGAGCCCCGCGCCGCCCCCGCCGGAGGTCACGACACCGCTGAGCGCCGACGCGTTGTTCGCCGCGCTGGCCCGGCACTGGCCGGCGGACGGGGTGCTGGTGCAGGAGAGTCCGTCCAACCTGTCCGCCCTGCGCCGGCAGCTGCGGATCACCCGGCCGTCGTCGTACTTCACGATGGCCAGCGGTGGGCTGGGCTACGGCCTGCCGGCGGCCGTCGGGGTGGCGCTGGCCGAACGGGACACCGGCCGGGGCCGCCCGGTGGTGGCGGTGATCGGTGACGGCTCGTTCCACTACTCGGTGCAGGCGCTGTGGACGGCCGCGCGGCTGCGGCTGCCGCTGGTCGTCGTGGTGCCGGTCAACCAGCAGTACGCGATCCTCAAGGCGTTCGCCGAGCTCAAGGACACGCCGGGCGTGCCCGGCCTGGACCTGCCGGGCCTGGACCTCACGGCCGTGGCGCGGGGATACGGCTGCGACGCCCGCGTGGTGCAGACGCCGGACGAGCTCGGTGAGGCGCTCGCCGACGGGCTGGCGGCGGACGGCCCGACCGTGCTGCCGGTGCCGATCAGCACCGACCCGCCCCGGATCCTCTGACCGGCACGCCCGGCACGGCCGCCGCCGACCGGCGATCACACGCCCCGGTGGTGCACCCGGCGTCACCGCGCCGCGAGCCGCAGCGGAGCGCCGGTGAGCACGTCCAGCAGGGGGCGGGCGCCCAGCGGCGCTTTCAGCGTGACGGTGACCGGTGCCAGCTTCAGCTGCTCGGTGCAGATTCCGCTGGCCCGGGTCACCCCGCCACCGACGACCACGACGTCGTCACGCTCCTGCACGAGCGGGGTGATGTCGGTGTCGCAGGCGCCCACACCCAGCCGGTAGGTGACGCGGAGACCCTCCACCATTTGGAGGTCCTGTGCGCCGACCACGCCGTCGGGGGCGCCGCGCTGCGGGGTGCGGGGCTCCGGGGCGGCCTCGGTCGCCTGCGGCGCCACCGCCACGCGGGCCACCGGGGCCGCCAACTCCCGCACCGTGAACAGCCACGCCGGCACCTGCGCCTCACCCCGACTGGTCCGTACGGGCGCGGTCCCCAGCCGCACGGCGGTGACGGTCAGCGGGGTGCAGGCGGACTGCGGCGGACCGGTCACCCAGCCGTCCGGTCCGGGCTCGATCATCGGACCGCCCTTGGTCCGGGGCGGCGGCGACTGGGGGCCCTCCTCGCACGGCGGCGGGTCCCCCTGGTCGAGTCCCCGGTACGCCTCGGCGGCACTCACCAGCGGCACGGTCAGCGTGCCGTCCGGGAAGCGGATCGTGCCGTCGGCCTCGCGGCCACCGGGCAGCGGGGCCTGCGCACGGTACCAGCCGGCCTGGTACGCCAGCTCGGTGTCCGGCGTGAACCGCGGGTCGCCGGTCAGCACGGTGGGGCCCTCCAGCGGCACGTACCCGTGGGTCCACGTCGGATCGGGTCGCCACGCCTCGGCGGTCTCGGTGGCCCGCTGCGAGAACCCCTCCCAGCGGTGGTCCGGGCTGGTGGCGCCGCCGGGAGCGGCGGGGGTGGAGCCGGCCTGGGCGCACCCGGCGGCCAGCATCAGCAGCGACAGGCTCAGCAGGACGAGTGGTCGACGCATGGCGGTAGGACGTGCGGCGTCGGCCGGCGGTTCCGCCGCGCGCCCGGCCCACCGGTCGACGGTTGCCGCCACGCCCCGGCCACCGGTCGGCGTCGGCCGGATCGGATGCCGGCGAGGCTCAGGTCTCGCCGCCGAGGTCGGTCTCGTAGGCCTGCCAGAGCAGGTCGGCGCCGCGCTGCCGGTGGCGCGCCAGTGCGCCGAGCAGGTGGGCGGTGAGTCCGCGCAGCTCGTCCGCCGACGTGTCGGGCAGCTCGACGGCCCGTTGGATGGCCGCGACCATCGCGGCGATCACGGCGTGTTCCCGGGTCAGCAGACGCACCCCGTGGTCGAGCCGGGGCGCCTGCGCCAGCAACTCGGCGTAGAGGCCGCCCGGCCCCTCGGTGGCCCGTACGTGGGCGGCGAAGCCTCGCCGGACCGGCGTCAGTCGGATCATCGCCCGCTGCCGCCAGCACGGCTGCCCGGCCGCAGCGGCCAACGCCCGGTCGAGCACCCGCAGGTCACCGAGGAGGGTGACCGGGTGCGGGCGGGCGGCGGGCGGCCGGAGCGCCCCGGGAACGGCGGACGGTTGCCGGATCGGTTGGGTGGCCATGGGACACCTCCCGCGCTGCGTCAGACCGCGTACGCCGATGGTGAACCCGTGGCCCTCGACTGTCCAGGTGCCCGGGGCGCCTCATCCGTCCCAGTGGCCCCAGCAGACCCGCGTGTCACTGCTGTCCCGGGAGAACGACTGGGAGAACGACTGTGCGCCCCGGTCCGGTGGACCGGGGCGCACAGGTCAGGTGGTGGAGGTGCCGGGAATCGAACCCGGGTCCTTCGCCGGTTTGTCAGGGCTTCTCCGAGCGCAGCTCGCTATGCCTCTACTCGGCCCCACCGCTCACGCGAGCAAGTTGGTGTGACGGGCCCAGTCGCTGATTGATCTCGCCGCACGGACCCCGCGACCGGGTCCGATTGGCCAGCCTTCTAGCTGATGCCGGCTAACTGGGACGAAGGCGTTCCCAGGCCGACAGACTCACTACTCGCCTCAGGCGGCGAGAGCGAAGTCAGCGCGATTGTTCTTGGCGCTTATTGGTTTCCGACGACCGATTCTCGAGACGACGTCGGCTTCCTCGGCTCGCTTCCCCTGTCGCTGCGTACGAAGTCGAAACCAGTCACCCCCTCGACAGGCCGCCGATCTGGCGGCACTGACAAGACTAACGCTTGGCGCAACCTGTTTCATCCCGAGCCCCGGGTCGGCACGCCGACCCCGGCCAACAGGACAAATCAGTCATCCATTCCCTTGCCACGCCGGCCGCTGACCCGAGCGATCTCCCGTTCCGCGTCCCGCTTGGCGAGGTCCTGGCGCTTGTCGTACGACTTCTTGCCCTTGGCGAGAGCGATCTCCACCTTCGCCCAGCCGTCGGCGAAGTAGACCTGCAACGGGACCAGCGTGTGGCCGCCCTCGCGGGTCTTACCGATCAGCCGGTCGATCTCCAGACGCTTCAGCAGCAACTTCCGGGTGCGCCGGGGCTCGTGGTTGGTCCAGGTGCCCTGCGTGTACTCCGGGATGTGCATGCCGTGCAGGTAGAGCTCACCGTCGCGCTCCTGCGCGAAGGCGTCCACCAGCGAGGCACGGCCGGCGCGCAGCGACTTGACCTCGGTGCCGGTCAACGCCATGCCCGCCTCGTACGTGTCGAGAATGGCGTAGTCGTGCCGCGCCTTGCGGTTGGAGGCGACAACCTTGCGTCCCTTTTCCCGTGGCATCGGCGCCACCTCCCTTCCTGGATACGCCGGCGGACGGAGACGACCCGGCCGGACGGCGGAGATCATGCTACCCGAATGACAAGGGCCCTCCCGCGCCGTTTATTCCTGGCGCGGGAGGGCCCCGACGACGAGACCGGGACGACCCGTACGGCGACTAGACCCGCAGGTAGAACCGGAGCGTGACCCACGCGGTGACCGCGCTGACCAGGCCACCGATCAGGGCCATGAACGGGAAGACGAACAGGATGTCGCCCCAGCTGACCGGGGACAGCAGGCCCTGCAGCGCCTGGAGCGAGCCGTCGAAGAGCAGATACTTCGCGAGGATCAACGCCACCAGACCGAGCAGTGCGCCGATCAGGCCGGCGACGACAGCCTCCAGCACGAACGGCGCCTGGATGAACCAGTTCGACGCGCCGACGAGTTTCATGACCGCGACCTCACGCCGCTTGCTGTACGCGGCCACCTGGATGGTGTTCGCGACCAGCAGCAGTGCCGCGATGGCCATCACGATCGCGGCCGCCAGTGCGATGTTCTGGATGGCGGTGAGGATGTTGAAGATCTTGTCCAGCAACCGGCTCTGGTCGACGATCTCGTCGACCCCCTCGGAGTCCTTGTACTGGTCGTAGATGTTCTTGTACTGCTCGGGGTTGACCAGCTTCAACCGGAACGACTCGGGCAGCTGGTCCGGCTTCACGGCGTTCACCAGGTCGGGCGCGTCCTGGTACATCTCCTTGAAGCGCTTGTACGCCTCGTCCTTGTTGACGTACAGGACCTCCTTGATCAGGGGGTCGCTCTTCAGCTTGCCGTCCAGGTCGGTGCGCTGCTGCTCGGTCACCTCCTGGGTCAGGAAGATCGAGACCTCGATGTTCTTGTAGTAGAGGTCCTTCATGTCGTCGACCTGGCGGTACATGAGACCGCTGGCGCCGAGCATGGTCAGCGAGACCGCCATCGTGATGATCATCGCGATGGTCATGGTCACGTTGCGCCACAGTCCGACCAGTACCTCGGACAGGACGTATTTCACGCGCATCGGGATTTCCTCCGGGTCTCCGGCATGAGGTGTTCGTCGTCAGTCAGGCGGCGGGGTGGAGTTCAGCTCACCCGTAGACGCCGCGGGCCTGGTCGCGCACGATGCGGCCGCTCTCGATCTCGATGACGCGGCGGCGCATCTGGTTCACGATGTTGGAGTCGTGCGTGACCATCACGACGGTCGTGCCGGTGCGGTTGATCCGGTCCAGCAGGCGCATGATCTCGATCGACGTGTCCGGGTCCAGGTTTCCGGTCGGCTCGTCGGCCAGCAGGATCAGCGGACGGTTCACGAAGGCCCGAGCGACGGCCACCCGCTGCTGCTCACCACCGGAGAGCTCGTGCGGGTAGCGGTGCTCCTTGCCACCGAGCCCGACCAGCTCCAACACCTCGGGGACGACCCGGCGGGCGACCGCCTTCGTCTTGCCGATCACCTCAAGGGCGAACGCGACGTTCTCGTACGCGGTGCGGTTCGGCAGCAGCCGGAAGTCCTGGAAGACGCAGCCGATCGAACGCCGGAAATGCGGTCGCTTCCACGAACGCATCGATGTGACGTCCTTGCCGTTCACGACGACGCGGCCCTTGTTGGGGCTGACCTCGTGCAGCAGCATCTTGATGATCGTGGACTTGCCGGAGCCGGATGGCCCGATGAAGAAGACGAACTCGCCCTTGTCGATGGAGACGGACACGTTGTCGAGCGAAGGCCGGGACGCCTTCGGGTACGTCTTCGTCACTTGCTCAAGCTGAATCACGGGTGGTGAGTCTACGCGGTGTAACCGAAGAGCCAAGTCCCACGCCCCGCCGAAGCGGATCGCGTCATCGATTTAGTGGGTTGTGCCGAGATCGATGACGCGCTCCGCCCGCGGACCGTCACGCACTGTCGCCGGCAAGCTCCCGCTGCTTGCGCCAACGGATTCCGGCTTCGATGAAGCTGTCCAACTCGCCGTCGAAGACCGCGCTCGGATTGCCGGTCTCCTGCTCCGTTCGGAGATCCTTCACCATCTGATACGGGTGCAGGACGTACGACCGCATCTGGTCGCCCCACGAGCCGGCGGCGTCGGTCTTCAGACCCTGGAGCTTGGCCTGCTCCTCCTGGCGCTTGCGCTCCAGCAGCCGGGCCTGGAGCACCCGCAGCGCGGACGCCTTGTTCTGCAGCTGGGACTTCTCGTTCTGGCAGGTCACCACGATGCCGGTCGGGATGTGCGTGATCCGCACCGCCGAGTCGGTGGTGTTGACGCTCTGCCCACCCGGGCCCGAGGAGCGGTAGACGTCGATCCGCATCTCGTTCTCGGGGATGTCGATGTGGTCGGTCTGCTCCACCACGGGCAGCACCTCGACGCCGGCGAAGCTGGTCTGCCGGCGGCCCTGGTTGTCGAACGGGCTGATCCGGACCAGTCGGTGGGTGCCCGACTCGACGCTGAGGGTGCCGTAGGCGTAGGGCACCTTGACCGTGAAGGTGGCGGACTTGAGGCCGGCCTCCTCCGCGTACGAGGTCTCGTAGACCTCGGTCGGGTAGCCGTGCCGCTCGGCCCAGCGCAGGTACATCCGCAGCAGCATCTCGGCGAAGTCCGCCGCGTCGACACCGCCGGCGCCGGCGCGGATGGCCACCAGGGCCTCCCGGGAGTCGTACTCGCCGGAGAGCAGCGTGCGGACCTCCATCTCCTGGATGGCCTTGGCCAGCCCGGTGATCTCGCTCTCCACCTCGCCGAGCACGCCCGGGTCGGACTCCGCCTCGGCCAGCTCCAGCAGCACCTGGGCGTCGTCCAGCCGGGAGCGGAGGCTGCCGAGCTTGTCGATCTCGCCGTTGACGTACGACAGCTGGGAAGTCACCTGCTGCGCCTTGGCCTGGTCGTCCCAGAGATCGGGGGCGGAAGCGGCCTCCTCGAGGCGGGCCTTGTCCTCACGCAGCCGATCAAGGTCGAGCACGGCCTCGATGTTGCGCAGGGTGGCGTCGAGTTCCTTGAGCTGTTCGGCGTAGTCGGCAGCGGTCACGACAGACAAGACTACTGCGCGGGCCGGCGGTGGGCGTGCGAGGCCCGCGGTCGCCGACGGAAAACCGCCCAGGTGACGCCGGCACGATGGCGGGCGACCCCGGGGACGGACCGGTCGGAGATCACCCGACCGGTGCGGTCTTCAGCCAGGACAGCGCCGCCTTGTGGTAGGCCACGGCGAACTCCAGGGCGCTGGCGTCGTACGTCTCGCCCTCCTTCTTGGCGTTCTTGACCTGCTCCCGGACCTGCGCGAGGGCCTCGGTGTGGTACTCGTTGGCCGACGCGTAGAGGTTCTTCAGCTGGCTGGGCGAGTGCAGCTGGCCGAAGGCCATGCGCAGGGCGATCGGGTTCCGGATGGTGTCCCGGCCGGGGTTTTCGGCCAGCCACTTGGAGAATGTCCGTTTCCCGGACGCGGTGATCGCGTACGGCTGGCTCAGCCGCGGCCCGGGCTTCCCCATCCGGACCAGGCCCCGCTCGGCCAGCACCGGCAACTCCCGGTAGACCTGGCTGCGGGTCATCGACCAGTACGGCGCCAATCTGCGCTCAGCGGCGGCCATCAGCTGGCCGCCTGTCATCGGGCCCTCGTGGAGCAGCCCGAGGAGGGCCGCCGCCGTGGGGTTGACTCCGGAATCCGCCATGGGCATTACGCTGCCACTTTGCCGTCGCGCCGTCCAGGATTTCACGGTTTGCCACCCGACAGGTCTTCCAATGTGCACTGTCGGCCGACGACAGTCCGTTGAGGACCATCGATGGCTGGGGGTCGCGGCCGACGCGCCGGACCCCGGACACGACCCGGGGCCCCCGCCCCCTCCCCGGTGAGGGAGGGACGAGAGCCCCGGTCGGCGCCGGTCAGCCCATGTGCGGGTACGCGTGGTCGGTCGGCGGGACGAACGTCTCCTTGATCGTCCGCGGCGACGTCCACCGCACCAGGTTGTGCCAGGAGCCGGCCTTGTCGTTGGTGCCGCTGGCCCGGGCGCCGCCGAACGGCTGCTGCCCGACCACCGCGCCGGTCGGCTTGTCGTTGACGTAGAAGTTGCCGGCCGCGTACCGCATCTTCTCCGCGACCGCGTCGACCACCTGACGGTCCGTCGCGAAGATCGACCCGGTCAGCGCGTACGGGGCGATGGACTCCGCCTGGGCGACCACCTCGTCGAAGCGGGAGTCCTCGAACACGTGCACGCCGAGGATCGGGCCGAAGTACTCCGTGGTGAAGGTCTCGTGCCCGGCGTCGGTGCACTCGAAGAGCGTCGGCCGCACGAAGTACCCCACCGAGTCGTCGGCGGTGCCGCCGGCCAGCACCCGGCAGGTGTCGTCGCCGGAGATCAACTCCAGCGCGGCGGTGTGCCGGGCGAACGCCTTGTCGTCGATCACCGCGCCGCCGAAGTTACGGAAGTCGGTCACGTCGCCGTACGCCAGCGAGTCCGCCGTGGCGGCCAGCCGGTCGCGCAGGCCACCCTCCCAGATCGACCGCGGGATGTACGCCCGGGAGGCCGCCGAGCACTTCTGGCCCTGGTACTCGTAGGCGCCCCGGATCAGCGCGGTGTGCAGCGCGTCCACGTCGGCGCTGGTGTGCGCGACCACGAAGTCCTTGCCACCGGTCTCGCCGACCAGGCGCGGGTAGCCCCGGTAGCGGGCGATGTTCTCGCCGACCGTCCGCCACAGATGCTGGAAGACCTTGGTCGACCCGGTGAAGTGGATGCCGGCCAGGTCCGGGTCGGCGAGGACCACGTCGGAGACCTCCTCACCGCGCCCGGTGACCATGTTGATCACACCGGGCGGGAGGCCGGCCGCCTCGAACAGCCGCATCGTGAAGTGCGCGGCGAACTGCTGGGTCGGGCCCGGCTTCCACACCACCGTGTTGCCGAGCAGCGCCGGCGCCGACGGCAGGTTGCCGGCGATCGCGGTGAAGTTGAACGGGGTCACCGCGTAGACGAAGCCCTCCAGCGGCCGGTGGTCGAACCGGTTCCAGACGCCGGCCGACGACAGCGGCTGCTCGGCGAGCAGCTTGCGGGCGAAGTACACGTTGAAGCGCAGGAAGTCGATGAACTCGCAGGCCGAGTCGATCTCCGCCTGCACGGCCGTCTTCGACTGGCCGAGCATGGTCGCGGCGTTCAGGGTGTCGCGCCACGGGCCGGAGAGCAGCTCGGCCGCGCGCAGGAAGATGGCCGCGCGCTCCTCGAACGGCAGGGCCCGCCACATCGGGGCCGCCTCCTTCGCCGCCCGCACCGCCGCGCGGGCGTCGTCGTGGGTGGCGTGGCCCGTGACACCCAACACGTGGGCGTGCTTGTGCGGCTGCACCACGTTGATCGACTCGCCGCCGGCCATCCGCTGCTCGCCGCCGATGGTCATCGGCAGGTCGATCCGCTCGGCGGCCAGCTCGGTCAACCTCCGTTGGAGCCGCTCCCGGTCGGCGCTGCCCGGCTCGTAGGTGCGTACCGGCTCGTTGCGCGGCTCGGGTACGGAGAAGACGGCGTCCATGAAGGCTCCTGGCGATCTCGACTGCGGTGGCGGAACCGGACCCGCGGGCACCGACCGGACGGCCGGACGCCGCACACCACCCCGGGATGACCGGCCACGGCGGCGGGACCTGCCGAGATTGTTCCACGCGCCGGTGACCACCCCACCGCCCCGTGCGGGCGTACGCCCTCGTCCGGCACCCCGGCACCGGCACGGATCGACCGGGGTGCGGCCGGTCCCGGGCCGGGTCGGCGGGGGTGTGGCCGGCCCCCGGGTCCGGCCCGGTGCGTGCGGGGGACGGGAAGCGCGGGCGGCTAGGCTGGATGGCCGGTGACGTGCCGACCCGCGAAGGGAAGACGATGACCAAGCAGCCCGGCGGCTCGACCGCCGCGGAGCCGGACCGGCCCGTGGTCGGCGACACCGACGACGCCACGTCGGCGGAGACCGCCGCGACGGCCGGCGACGCGCCGGCTACCGCCGACGAGGCTGCGCACGACGCGGGCGACACCGACGACCTCGGTGGCACCGCCCGGCGCTCGGCGTCCGCGCCGGCCGTCGCGGTGCTCGCCCTGCTCGCGCTGGCCTGGCTGGCCGCGATGCTCTGGTCCACCCGCGAGGTGATCCACTCCGCGTCCGCCGGCATCACCGCGATCAGCCTCTCCGCCTTCGCGTTGCCGGGTGTGATCTCGGCCGCCCTGGTCGCCGGCGCGGCCATGGCCGTCTTCGGCGTCGACCTGCTCGGTCGCCGGGTCGGCGAGCGGGCCACCCTGCGGTTCCTCGCGGCGACCGGCACCGGCGTGCTCATCGGGCTCGCCGCCGCGGTCGTCGTCAACCTCACCTACGCCGACAACTCGATCACCAACGTCATCGCGGGCACGACGGCCGCCGCCGCGATCATCGGCGGCGCGGTGGCCGGCGCCCGGAGCACGCCCGTGGTCGGTGCCGTGGTCGCCGCCGCGCTGGGCACGCTCGTGTTCGTGGTCGCGTTCAGCCGCGCCCGCGACCCGCTGTTCGACCTGTTCGGCGCCGGGGACACGCAGCAGTCGATGGTGGACGCGGCCAAGTGGGTCTCCCGCACCGAATCCCTGCTGGCCGGTCTCGTCGCCGGGCTGCTGGCCTTCGGCTACCTGACCTGGGCGCGACGCCGCGCCGCCGCCCGGGGCGCCACGAACGCGCCGCGCTGGCCCGCGTACCTGCTGGCCGGCGCCGGCCCGGGTCTGCTCCTGCTGCTGGCCGAGATCATCATCCGAGTCGGTGGGCGCTCGCTGCTCGACCTGGCCAGCGCCCTGAGCGAGGCCGACGCGGTGGCCCAGACCAGCCTCGGCACCTCCCGGGTCGACAACGGGATCTGGGTGCTCTTCGTCGGCGCGCTCACCGCGCTGATCGCGTTCGGCCGGACGCTCGGCCCGACCCGCCACGACGACGACCCCGCCCCCGCCGAGCACGAGGCGGGCTGAGCCCGGGCCGTACGGGTCAGGAGACGGAGCGGAGCAGCAGCTCCAGCTCGGTCGGGTCGTACCACTCCAACTCGTGGTCCTCGGCGCCGTCGACGGTGAACTGCGCGTCCGGGTCGCCGGCGAGCGCCTCGACCACCACCTCGGCCGCCGCGGAGACGTCCTCGACCGCCTCGGCGCCGTCCACGTGGATCGCGGCGACGGCGCGCAGCGGCACCGCGCCGGCCAGGGCCACCGCGCTCGACCCCAGCTCCTGGTCCGGCCGTCCGACCGCCGAGGGCGCCAGGTCGACGGAGACGACGACCCTCCGCCGGGGCGCCGCGGGATCGGCCCGGAGCAGCTGCAACGCGTCCTGGGCGGCGCGGGTGAAGGCGACGTACTCCAGCTCCTCCTCGTCGCCCTCGGCGTACCACTCGCGTAGCGACGGGGTCACCGCGTGCGCCTCGGCGGCGGTGAGGCCCTCGTCGCGCAGCCGGGCCAGCATGGGTACGGTCGCCGGCACGTACACCCGGACAAGCTCGTCGGTCACCGGTCGTCTCCCCGCTCAGGTCCTCCACCGGCGTCCGCCGGCCCGGGCGCAGATCATGCCGTACGCCGTGACCGTCATACACCTCGCGTCCCGGCGGCGGAAGTTCCGGGCCGGTGTGTCCGGCAGGCTCGCCCCCGTCGCCGACCGGCCGCCCGCTGGGTTGTGACGGTGGACGATGGCAAACTGAGGCAACCGATGCCAATCGAGGGAGTTTCCGTGGAGCCGAGGTTCCTCCTGCTGTCCGACGTGGCCGCCGAGCTGAACGTGTCGGATTCGCAGGTCTACCACATGGTGCGCAGCGGTGAACTGCCCGCGATCAAGATCGGCGGACGCGGCCAGTGGCGCGTCGAGCGCGCCCGCCTGGAGGAGTACATCCAGCGCAAGTACGACGAGACGGCCGAGTGGGTACGCGGCAACCCCCTCACCGAGCGCGACGTCGAGTAGCCCCGCCGGGGCGTCCTGCCATTGACCGGTGACGTTACCTGACCGAGAATGAGAGCTGTCAAAGGTAAACGAAGGCAAACGCAAGATCGGGGAGCAGTCGATGACCGACATCCGTCGCCCCGGGCCGACCCGGCCCCCCATCCGACTGCGCCCGGCACCACCACTCGACCCGCCCTACCTCGACGAGGACGCCGCCTGGCCGGCACCGACGCAGGGGCAGCTCGCGCTCAACCTCTTCGCGACCGGGCGACCCGACTCCGGCCGCCCACCGGACCGCCGCGCCGCGCTGCGGCCCGTTCCCGCCGGCCCAGGCCGACACCCGACCACCCCGCTGCCCCGCGCCGCCCTGGTGACCGCCACCCCGGAGGCGACCCGGGCCGCCCACCGGTTCGTCGGCACCTGCCTGGAGGTGCTCAACGGCTACCGGCCACCGGCCCAGCTCCGGCCCCTGCTCGACCCCGCCCGGGCACACGACCTGCTGATGGAGCTGGCCCGCGCCACCACCCGCACCGCCCCGACCCGCCGCCGGTCCACCCGACCGACCGTCCGGCTGCGCCGCCTGCGCGCCGGTGAGCCCCGTGCCGGCGCGGTGGAGGTCGCCGTGGTCCTGACCGGGGCGGGACGCCACTGGGCGATGGCCCTGCGCCTGGAACACCGCCGGGGCCGCTGGCTCTGCACCGCCCTACGGGTGCTGTGACCAGGCGGGCTGCGTCGCGGAGCCACGCCGCAGGGCCGAGGTGGCGCCGGCCCAGGCGGCGCCGGGCGGGGTGGCGCCGGCCGGGGTGGCACCGAGCGGGGTGGCACCGGCCGGGGTGATCGACTCGGGTTCCCGGATGTCGGGTGGTCACCCGACCGCGAACACCCAGATTTCCATGACGACGAGTCGGCCTTGACCGGCGTCGAGCGCCGGCCGGGACGCGACGTGTCCCGGTCCACGGGCCGGAACGTGCCTCGATCCGCCGGCCGGAACGTGCCCTGGTGCGCCGGACGGAACACGACGTGCCCCGGTCCGCGGACCGGGGCACGTCGAAACGAAAGCGCCCGGGGCGTCCACCTGGATCGGTCGGTGGACGCCCCGGGTCTCCAACCCGTTCCGGGCGACGCCGTCGTGCTCGTCAGGGCCGCGTGGCGGTGGGACGGGCCCACCGCCGGCGGCGAGTGATCAGTTGCCGCCGTTCGGGGCGCCGTGGCAGCGCTTGTACTTACGGCCGGAGCCGCAGGGGCACGGCGCGTTGCGGGACGGCCCGTTCCCGGCCTCCACCTGACCGGTGGCGGCGGTGCGGCGAGCGGAGTTGCCGGCGACCGCCGGCCCGCTCATCCCGCTCGCGGGACGCTGCGGCGCGGCCGGGGCGGTGCGCCCGGGGCTGGCCGGAGCGGCCGGCTGCGGACCCCCGACGCCGAGCGCCGGAGCCTGCTGGTCGGCCTGCGCCAGGGTGGGCGCACCCCGGCCCGCCTCGCCGTCGACGGCCGGCGCGGAGTATTGCAGCGGCTGCTGCTGCGGGGCCCGGTTGAGGCCCTTGGCCCGCAGCTCCACCGGCTTGTCCAGCAGCTGGACCTCTTCGGCCTCCGGCTCCGGCTCCGCGACCTGGACCTCCAGGTTGTAGAGGAAGCCGACCGTCTCCTCCTTGATGCCGTCCATCATGGTGGCGAACATGTCGAAGCCCTCGCGCTGGTACTCCACCACCGGGTCGCGCTGGGCGTAGGCGCGGAGGCTGATGCCCTCCTGGAGGTAGTCCATCTCGTAGAGGTGCTCGCGCCACTTCCGGTCGATGACCTGGAGCAGGACCATCCGCTCCAGCTGCCGGACGGCCTCCTCGCCGAGCTGCTCCTCGCGCCGGTCGTACGCGGCGTGCGCGTCCTCCTTGAGGCGGGCGATCAGGAAGTCGGCGTCCATGCCGGCCCGCGACCCCCCGGCCTCCTCCTCCAGCTCCTCGACCGTGACACCGACCGGGTAGAGCTGCTTGAGGTTGGACCAGAGCTGGTCGAGATCCCAGTCCTCGCCGTAGCCCTCGGAGGTGGCGCCCTGCACGTACGCGCCGACGACGTCGTCGATCATGTTGCGGACCTGGTCGGACAGGTCCTCGCCGTTGAGCACCCGCAGCCGCTCGGCGTAGATCACCTGGCGCTGCTTGTTGAGCACCTCGTCGTACTTCAGGACGTTCTTGCGGATCTCGGCGTTCTGGCCCTCGATCTGGGCCTGGGCGCTCTTGATCTGGCGAGTGACCATCTTCGACTCGATGGGCACGTCCTCCGGGATGTTGAAGCGCTCCATCACCGCCTCGACCGCGCCGGCGCGGAAGCGCCGCATCAGCTCGTCCTGGAGCGAGAGGTAGAAGCGGGACTCGCCCGGGTCACCCTGCCGGCCGGAGCGGCCGCGCAGCTGGTTGTCGATCCGGCGCGACTCGTGCCGCTCGGTGCCGAGCACGTAGAGACCGCCGGCGGCGGCCACCTCCTCCGCCTCGGCGTCGCAGGCCTGCTTCCACTTGGGCAGGACCTCCTCCATCGCCTTGGCGTACTCCTCCTCGTTCTCCGCCGGGTCGAGGCCGCGCTGGCGCAGCTCGTTGGCGGCGAGGAACTCGGCGTTACCGCCGAGGAGGATGTCGGTACCACGGCCGGCCATGTTGGTGGCCACGGTGACGGCGCCCTTGCGCCCGGCCTGCGCGACGATCTCCGCCTCGCGAGCGTGGAACTTCGCGTTGAGCACCGAGTGCGGAATGCCGCGGCGGCGCAGCAGCTGGGAGAGGATCTCGGAGTTCTCCACCGAGACGGTGCCGACCAGCACCGGCTGCCCCTGCTCGTGCCGCTCGGCGATGTCCTCCACCACGGCGTTGAACTTGGCCTTCTCGGTCTTGTAGATCACGTCCGGGCGGTCCTGGCGGACCATCGGCCGGTGCGTCGGGATGGTCACGACGCCGACCTTGTAGACCTTGTTGAACTCGCCGGCCTCGGTCTGGGCCGTACCGGTCATGCCGGACAGCTTCTCGTAGAGACGGAAGTAGTTCTGGAGGGTGATGGTGGCCAGGGTCTGGTTCTCCTGCTTGATCTCCACCCCCTCCTTGGCCTCGATCGCCTGGTGCATGCCCTCGTTGTAGCGGCGCCCGTGCAGGATGCGGCCGGTGAACTCGTCGACGATCAGGACCTCACCGTCGCTGACGATGTAGTCCTTGTCGCGCTTGTAGAGCTCCTTGGCCTTGATCGCGTTGTTCAAATAGCCGACCAGGGGGGTGTTCACCGACTCGTAGAGGTTGTCGATGCCCAGCCGGTCCTCGACCTTCGCCACCCCGCGCTCGGTGACCGCCACGGTCCGCTTGGACAGGTCGACCTCGTAGTCGCCCTCGCCGTCCTTGCCGGGCTGGAGCCGGGCCACGACGCTCGCGAACTCCGAGTACCACCGGGCGGAGTGCTCGGCCGGGCCGGAGATGATCAGCGGCGTGCGGGCCTCGTCGATCAGGATCGAGTCGACCTCGTCGACGACCGCGAAGTTGTGGCCCCGCTGCACCAACTCGTCCTTCGACCACGCCATGTTGTCACGCAGGTAGTCGAAGCCAAACTCGTTGTTGGTGCCGTAGGTGACGTCGCACTCGTAGGCGGCCCGGTGCTCGGCGGCCGGCCGGTTGGGCAGGACCACGCCGACGGTGAGGCCGAGGAACTCGTGCACCCGGCCCATCCAGGCGGCGTCACGCTGGGCCAGGTAGTCGTTGACCGTGATGACGTGCACGCCCTTGCCGGAGAGCGCGTTCAGGTAGACCGGCATGACCGAGGTCAGCGTCTTACCCTCACCGGTCTTCATCTCGGCGATGTTGCCGAAGTGCAGCGCCGCGCCGCCCATCACCTGGACGTCGTACGGACGCTGCCCGAGCACCCGGGCGGCCGCTTCCCGGCACACCGCGAAGGCCTCCGGCAGCAGGTCGTCGAGGGTCTCCCCGTCGGCCAGCCGCTCCTTGAACTGCTCGGTCATGGCGCTCAGCTCGTCGTCACTGAGGTTGACGTAGTCGTCCTCGATCGAGTTGACGGCGGCGGCGATGGCCTTGAGCCGACGCAGCATACGGCCCTCGCCCGCGCGGAGGACCTTTTCCAGAATCGACACGGATCAACGCTCCCCTAGACGGTCTCGAACCATCGTAGGCGCTCGCACGGGGGGATGGTCACTGGTGGCGGCGGACCGGGGCGAGGAATCCGACATAAGGCACGGGCGACACGCGGAGAGGCGGTTATCCGGTTACGCCGTGGGCGAACGGTCGGGCACCATGCTGCGAATGGAGCCCATCGAGATCGCCGAGGACGGCCTGTCGCTGCGCCCCTGGCGGGCCACCGACGCCGAGGCCGTGCACCGTGCCTGCCAGGATCCGGACATCCAGCGCTGGACCACCGTGCCCCGGCCTTACCTGCCCGAACACGCCAGCGGGTTCGTCACGGAGATCTCCGGACGGGCCTGGGCGGAGGGGACGGGAGCGCCGTTCGCGGTCTGCGACGCCGCGACCGGAGAACTGCTCGGCTCCTGCGGGCTGGTCTCGATCGACGCCGCGGCGGGCTCCGGGGAGATCGGCTACTGGACGGCTCCCTGGGCGCGCGGCCGCGGCGTCACCGCCCGGGCCGCCCGGGCGGTCGCCCGCTGGGCCTTCGACTCCCGCAAACTGCGCCGCCTGATCTGGCAGGCGGAGGTGGGCAACCACGCGTCCCGGCTGGTCGCGCTGCGCGCCGGGTTCCGCGTCGAGGGGCGGCTGCGGCTCGCCGACCCGGCCCCGGACGGCCGCCCCGACGGCTGGATCGGCTCCCTGCTCCCGGGCGAGGTGCCCGCCCCGGGCGAGCCCGGCCCCGCCGGGCCCGGCACCCTCGAGGCCCTGCGGGCGGCCGTCTTCGGCCGGCCCCAGCCCGTCCTCTTCGCCACCGCCCGCCGCCCCGCCGGCGACGCCCTCACGACCGCCACCTCGGACGTCACCGACCTGCGGCTGCGGCCCATGGAGGAGCGCGACCTCGACGCGATCGTGGCGACCTGCCAGGACCCGGACACGATCCGCTGGACCACCGTGCCCGACCCGTACGCGCGGGCCGACGCCGAGGACTTCCTCGACGTCGTCCGGGGCACCTGGGCGGCCGGCACGAGCGCCGCCTACGTCTTCACCGACCCGGACGACCGCTACGCCGGCTCGATCGACCTGCGGCTCTCCCCCGCAGACCCGCTGCTCGCCGACGTCGGCTTCATGACCGCCCCCGCCTTCCGGGGCCGGGGCTACCTGCCGGCCGCGCTGACCGCCCTCTGCGCGTGGGGGTTCACCGCGCTCGGTCTGGCCCGGATCGAGTGGCGGGCCAACGTCGGCAACACCGCCTCCCGGCGCGCCGCGGAGAAGGCCGGTTTCCGGTTCGAGGGCACGGCCCGGGGCGCGCTGTCGCACCGCGGCGAGCGGCTCGACGCGTGGGTGGGTGCCCTGCTCGCCGAGGACCTGACGTGACGCCCGAGGTCATCGAGTCCCACGGGGTGCGGCTGCGCCCGTTCCGTCCCGAGGACGCCGCGGACGTGACCGTCGGCTGCGCCGACCCGCTGACCCAGCGCTTCCTCACCGGCCTGCCCACGCCGTACACCGAGTCGGACGCCCGACGGTGGATCACCGAGGACGCCCCGGCGGCGTGGGCCGCCGGCGGAGCCGCGTACGCGGTCGCCGACCCGGCCACGGACCGACTGCTCGGCACGGTGGGGCTGAGTCACGCCAACGCCTACCGTAGGCAGGCCGAGATCGGCTACTGGGTGACCCCGGCGGCCCGGGGGCGTGGGGTCGCCGTCGCCGCGACCCGCGCCCTGAGCGGGTACGCCCTCAGCGCCGGAACCATCAGGCTGGAACTGCTCACCCACGAGGAGAACACGGCCAGCCAGCGGGTCGCGCTCGCCGCCGGGTTCCGCTACGAGGGCGTACGCCGGTCGGCCAGCTCGTCGCGCGGCGGTGACCGGCACGACCTGCTGGCCTGGGTCCGCGTCGCCGGCGACCCGCCCGGGCCCACCGCGCGGCGGCTGCCGGACCTGCCCGACGGGCGGCTGACCGACGGGGTGGTGACCCTGCGCCGGCTGGCCCCGGAGGACGCGGACCTGATGTACCAACTGCACAGCCGGCCGGAGGTGGTGGCGAACCAGGCGCCGCCGGTGCCGCCGGAGCGGGCGGCGGTCGAGCGGCGCTGCCGGGTGTCGGAGAGCGGCTGGCTGGTCGGCGGGATCGCCCGGATGCTCATCCTCGACGCGGCGACCGGCGCACCGGCGGGCAGTTGCGGCCTCTCGGTCAGCGACCCGCACGCCGGGGAGGGCACGGTCGGCTACGCGCTGCTGCCGCAGTGGCGCGGGCGCGGGTACGCCAGCCGGGCCGTGCGGCTCGTCGCCGGCTGGGCGTTCGGGCCGGCCGGGCTCGCCCGGCTCGCCGCCGGCACCGTCCCGGACAACGTCGCCTCGCACCGGGTGCTGGAGCGGGTCGGCTTCCGCCGCGAGGGGTTGCTCCGCGGCCGGCTGCCCGGCCCGGCCGGCACCCGGACCGATGACCTGGTCTTCGGCCTGCTCCCGGAGGAGCTGCGCTGAGGGCGGCCGTGCGGCGACGGACGCCGGGACGGGCTCGGGGAGCCACGGTGGTCACCGTGGCTCCCCGAGCGACGTCGCGGGTCAGGTGGCCAGCGAGATGATGCCGTAGTCGTAGGCGTGGCGCCGGTAGACGACGCTGGGGCGGCCGGACTCCTTGTCCTGGAACAGGTAGAAGTCGTGGCCCACCAGTTCCATCTGGAACAGGGCGTCGTCGACGGTCATCGGCTCGGCGGGGTGCACCTTCTCCCGCGCGATGTGCCAGGGCTGGTCGTCGTGCTCGTCCTCCTCGACCCGCTCCGCGACGGCGGTGGCGGTGGCGGTGGCGGTGGCGGCACCGTCGCTGAGCACGCCCAGCGGGTCGGATCCCAAATCGGCGACAGGCAGGCTCGCCGTGGCCGCGGCGACCGAGAGCGGCGCGTGCCGTCCCCGGTGCACGCGGCGGCGGTCGGCCGCTCGGCGGAGCCGGGTGTCGAGCTTGGCGATGGCGGCGTCGAGCGCGCTGTAGAAGTCGTTCGTGCAGGCCTCGGCCCGGATCACCGGGCCACGGGAGACGCAGGTGATCTCCACCCGCTGGCAGTGGTCGGCCTGGCGCGGATTGCGCTCGTGAAACAGCTCGACATCGACTCGAATAAGTTTGTGGTCGTAGCGTTCGATCTTGGCAAGTTTCTCGGCTACGTGCACCCGGTAATGGTCCGGCACTTCGACATTTCGGCCCTTGACCACGATGTCCACGTGACCTCCCTCGTTCGGACGGTCCTCGATCCGGCAACCCGGTCGCTCGCCCCAGGGGGAGGGCCCCGCTCGGCGTCGACCGGTCAGTGCGGCTACGCCTCCTTTCACCGCCGGGGGCGGGTGGAAAGACCTCCTACCCCCGACAGCAGAACGCTAACTCCTGTTCTCCGGGGCGTCACCCCAGGTACGTAGAAGAGACCAGGATTTTTCACAGCTCATACACCAACGGGTGAATCGGAAACACGAACGGTTACGCCGGTACTCGTTTCTGCGTCGCCGCGAGCACCGCCGTGACCGTGGGTGCGCAACCGGTCGCGACGAGCGCCCGGCTGGCGGCGGCCAGGGTGACCCCGGTGGTGACGATGTCGTCGAGCAGGACGACGGTGTCGGCTCCGGCGGCGTCCGGACCGGGTCGGGCCGACCGGGGCCGGAAGGCCGCCTCCGCGGCGGCGGCACGCCCCGCGCTGTCCAGCGTCACCGAGTCCGGCCGGGGCAGGGCCCGCAACGGTCGCAGGATGCGCACCGACCAACCCGCCGCACGCAGCCTCGTCGCGCAGTGTCGGGCCAGCCGGCCGAGGTGGTCGCCGTAGCGGGCGCGGGCCGCCGCCGCGGTGTCCGGCACCGGCACCAGCGCCACCGGCCGGTCCGGGCCGACCGCGTTGGCGACGACCTCGGCGAGGAGCGCGCCCAACGGCCGAGCCAGCCCGTGCCGACCGTGGTCCTTGTACGCGAGCAGCGCCTCCCGCAGCGGGCCGGCGTACGGGCCGAGGGCGAAGCAGGGCGGCAGCCCCGGCGGGGCGGGGGTGGGCCGGACCGGCCGGGGTACCAGCGCGTCGAGCGCGGCGACGCACTCCGGGCAGACGCCGTGCCGCAGGCCGGACCGACGTCGCCGGCAACCGGCGCAGTCGGCGGGCAGCACGAGGTCGTTGAGGTCCGCCCAGAGCCCGCCGAGGCCACCCACCGGCGTCAGAAGAGGAAGAAGGGCGCGGACACGTCGGCGGACTGCGCCCCGGTCGGCGGCGCCGGCACGTCCCTGACCTGCTCCCGCGCGATCCGCCCGATGGGGCTGCTGCGGTAGGCGACCCCGTTCGCCTCGTACATGAAGGCGCCGACGGGGACCTTGATGGTCCGGTTGGTGGGGTACGCCGACAGGTGCGTCACCTTGGCGCCCACGTCGTCCTTCAGCGGGGTCTGCAGGGCGCCGTCCACGCTGATCTCGTAGATCGCCGGCCGGCCTGCCGTGCCGGCCACGACGAGCCGGTCCTCGCCCGCCCAGTCCACCGCGGAGAGCCCGGTCAACGAGGTGGCCACCCGGCGGGGCGGCCCGACCGCGACCTGACCGTCCACGTTGACGGCCGCCACGTAGAGCGAGCCGCCGACGATCAGGGCGATCCGCTGGCCGTCGAGGGACGCGGCGACCGCGGTCACCTCGCCCGGCGGCAGGTCGAGCACGACCTGGCTCATCTTCGCGTTCTGGTCGAACCGGTAGAGCTTGCCGTCGGCCACCACCAGCCCCTGCGGCTGGTGCGGGTCGGTGGCCCGCAGCCAGACCGGACGACCGATGCTGCGGTGCTCCGGGCCCTTGGTGAAGGACGCCACGGGGCCGACCCCGGTGCCGACGTTGAGGCGCTGCCGACCGTCGGACGCGCTCACCACCAGCGCGGCGAGGATCTGCTCGCTGGTGCGGGTCATCCCGGCCGACACCACGTCCCGGTTGTTCTCGGGGCGCACCGGCACCGGCCCGCTGGGCTCGCCGCCGAGGTCGAGCGGGCGGATGACGCCCTCGTACACGCAGAACCGCTGCGGCCCGTCGACCAGGTCGTAGAGCTTGTGCGACGCCCGCCGCTGTGCGAGGTCCTGCGCCGGCAGGGCGTTGTTGCGGATCTTCAGCTCCAGCTCGCCGTCCAGCTCCGGCAGCGACCACGCGAGCTGCGTGACGAACTGGTCGATCCGCCCCTTGTCGTCACCGGACATGTCCAGGTTGACCTCCCACCGACGGTTCCCGCCGGTGGCGTTGTTGATCAGCTCGGTGCGGTCCGGAAGCCCCACCACCCCCGGCCGTAGCCAGTCGGACGGGCCACCGACCAGCCACTTCACCACCTCGTTGAGCCGGCGCTCGTCGGGCACGGCCAGCGGCAGGTAGCGCTGGTCCGGCACCAGGCGGGTGCGGTCGGAGTTCCAGAAGTAGATCGACTGGCTCCGGTAGTAGTCCTGCAACGCGATGTCGCTGAGCAGCAGAACGTTCGGCGGGTCGAGGACGAACAGGCCACCGGCGTCGTCCCCCGGGCTGTCCGGGGAGGCGCTGCGCAGCCGGAACTCGTACCGCTCCTGGGTCGACACGGGCGGGACCAGGGTGCCGTTCGACCGGAGCAGGCCGACCTGCTGCACGGCGATGCTCACCGTCGTGGTGCCGTCGCTGTTGCCGGTGAAGGCCGGGCGGTCCGACGGCCGCACCACGGTCAGCGCGACCTCGCTGCCCTGCTTCTCCTGGAGCTTGCCCCGGTGCTCGGGGGCGACGAACTGCTTGACCCGGTAGTACGCCCGGTCCGGCTCGCCCGCCGCGGCGGAGAGGAAGTTGCGGACGAACGCCTCCGCGTCCGCGCCGCTGGCCGGACGCGCCGGCGGCTCGTTGCGCCAGCCCGCGACCGAGCCCGACTCGGTCGCCGTCTCCCGCCGACCGTCGACCTGCACGTCCGTGCGCTGCGGGATGCCGCAACCGGTGAACGCGGCGACGGTCAGCGCGCCACAGATGGCGCCGGCCACCAGTCGTCGCCTCACGACCGCACCTCCGTCCGACTGGTCGGCAGGTCCGCAGCCGGACCCGACATGATCGCCAGCGTGCCGCCGACGCCGGGACCGATGGCCAGCGGCCCGCCGTCGCGGGGACCGCCGAAGGGCAGCCGGGCGTCGTCGGGCACCAGGCGCAGCGGCGAGGTGGTCAGCCGGTCGCCGGCCCGCACGGGCAGCGTGAGTCGGAACTGGGCGCCCTGCCCCGGCGCGCCCCAGGCCTCCAGCCAGCCACCGTGCAGCCGGGCGTCCTCGACGCTGATCGACAGGCCGAGCCCGGTGCCGCCGGTCTGGCGGGCCCGGGACGGATCCGCGCGCCAGAACCGGTTGAACACCAGCTTCTCCTCGCCCGGCTTCAGACCCACACCGTGATCGCGCACGGTGATCGCCACCGCCGTGTCGTCCATCCCCAGCGTGATCAGCACCGGCCGGCCCTCGCCGTGCTCGACGGCGTTGCCGACCAGGTTGCGCAGCACCCGCTCCACCCGACGCGGGTCCACCTCGGCGATCACCTCGGTGTCGGGCAGGTCCAGCTCGATCGGGACGCCGACCCGTTCGGCCAGGCCGGCCAGCCGCTCCACCACCCGGTGCACCACCGGCACCAGGTCGGTCGGCTCGGCGTCCAGCATGGCGAAGCCCGCGTCGAACCGGCTGATCTCCAGCAGGTCGGTGAGCAGCTCCTCGAAGCGGTCCAGCTCGGCCTGGAGCAACTCGGCACTGCGGGCCACCGCCGGGTCGAACTCCTCGCGCTCGGCGAAGATCAGGTCGGCGGCCATCCGCACGGTCGTCAGGGGCGTACGCAGCTCGTGCGACACGTCCGAGGTGAACCGCCGCTGCAGGCGGGACATCTCCTCCAGCCGCATGATCTGCCGTTGGAGGTTGGTGGCCATCTGGTTGAACGAGGCGGCCAGCAGCGCCAGGTCATCCTCGCCGTTGACCACCATCCGCTGGTCGAGCAGGCCGGCGGAGAGCCGCTGGGCCGTCCGGGCGGCCACCCGCACCGGGTTCACCACGAGCCGGGTGACCAGGGCCGCGAGCAGGCCGAGCAGCACCACCAGGGCGGCGCCGGTGGCCACGACGGTGGCGCGGGCGTCCGCGGCGGTGGCGTCCTGCCGGGCCAGCGGCACGAGGTAGTAGAGCTCGATCTGGCCGAACCGGGTCGGCACGGGTGAGCCGTACACCAGGTATTTGGTCCGGTCGCCGGTGAGCCGGCCGGTGCCGATCTGGCTGGCCACGTTGCCGCCGGCGACCGCCGCCCGCAGCTCCGGGCTGATCAGGGGCGCAACGTCGACGTCCGGCGCCGTCCGGGTCTGGATCTCGCCGTGGTGGGCGGCGGTGATCGCCACCACCACGCCGCTGGTCTGCTGGGGGTCGCCGCCGGCCAGGTAGTTGACCGTGCCCTCGATGGTCTCCTGAAGCTGGGCCTCCTGCGGCTGGCCGTAGAGGTAGACCTGCTTCGCGGTGTAGTCGGCGCCGCTGTTGAGCCGCAGCCGGACGTCGGTCTTGGCGTTCTCCAGCAGGATGTTGGTGATCTTGTCGGCGATCAGGTAGGCGAACCCGCCCACCAACAGGCTGGACGCGACCAGCGTGATGGTGACGACCCGGACCTGGAGCGAGCGGCGCCAGGTCTGGTGCACGCCGGCGATCAGCCGGGCGACCCGCCCGAGCAGCCCACGCCACAGCTCCCCCACGGCACCGGGCCGGCGGGGGGATGTCTCGGGGCGCGGGAGCGGGGAGGAGGCCACAGTGCGACCAAGGCTAGCCCGTGCCCGCCTTGTAGCCCACGCCCCGCACCGTCAGGATGATTTCCGGCCGCTCCGGATCCGGTTCGATCTTGGCCCGGAGCCGCTGCACGTGCACGTTGACCAGCCGCGTGTCAGCCGCGTGCCGGTAGCCCCAGACCTGCTCCAGCAGGACCTCCCGGGTGAAGACCTGACGCGGCTTGCGGGCGAGCGCGACCAGCAGGTCGAACTCCAGCGGCGTCAGCTTCACCTCCTCGCCGTCGCGGCTGACGGTGTGGGCCGGGACGTCGATGCTGATCTGGTTGCCGGGCGGTCCGATGGTCAGCATCTCGGGGGCCACGTCCTCGCCCCGCCGCAGCCGCGCCCGCATCCGGGCGACCAGCTCCTTCGGCTTGAAGGGCTTGACCACGTAGTCGTCGGCCCCGGACTCCAGACCGAGCACCACGTCCACCGTGTCGCTTTTCGCGGTCAGCATGACGATCGGCACGCCGGACTCGGCGCGGATGGCCCGGGCCACGTCGATACCGCTCATTCCGGGCAGCATCAGGTCGAGTAGGACGATGTCTGGTCGATTGTCACGGAAGGCGGCCAGTGCTCGTTCCCCGTCGGCGACGAAGGACGGCAGGAAGCCTTCGCTGCGCAGCACGATGCCGAGCATCTCGGCGAGCGCGGGGTCGTCGTCGACCACCAGTACCCGGGCTCTCATGGGATTAATTTTCCATCCCCATTCACAATTGTGGGACCGGCCTCAGCCGGCACGGTACCGCCGCCGGCAAGCTTGCCACAGCCGCCGGTCCCGCCGGGCGATCGCGCGCCGTCGCCCACCTGGGGGTCCACCCACGCGCGTCGGGCGTGACACCATGATCCCCGCGGGCGCCGTCGGGCGCCACCGTCGCTCGTCCCCAGGAGTACGCGTGCCAGACGCCGGCCCGGTCGCCGTGCTTCCGCGCCGCCCACTCACCGTGGGCGAGCTGCTGGACTCGGCCATCCTGCTGCTGCGCCAGCACGCCCTGGTGCTGGTGCCGCTCGCCGCCGCGCTGGCCGCCGCCGAGCAACTCCTGCTGCTGCCGCTGCGCGCGGCCGCCGACACCACACCGCCGATCTGGTGGCTGGCCGACGGGCGGTTCGCCGCGTACTGGCTGCTGCTGGCCGTCGGCGCGGCCACCGAAGCGATGATCATCGCGCTGCTCGGCAACCCGGCCGCCCGGGCCGCGGGAGCCGCCCTGCTCGGGCGTACGCCCCGGGCCCGCGACCTGCTGCGACCCGGCGCCGCGCGGTGGGGCGCCACGCTGGCGCTGGCGCTGGTCGCCGGTGCGGTGATGTTCACCGCCGCGCTGTTCGGTCCGGCCTGGTTCGTGGGCTTCGCCCTGCTCGGCGCGATCGTGCCGGTGCTGGTGGTCGATCGGGCGCCGGCCTCCCGTGCCCTGCCGCGCGCCGCCGGCCTGGCCGTCCGTGGCGGCGCGCGCGCCAGTCTCGTCCGGCTGCTCGGCTACCTCAGCTGGTGGATCCTGCGGGTCGGGCTGGCGTCCGGGGCGATCTTCGGGTTGGCCGCCCTCGACCTCCTCGGCCCCGCCTTCGACGTGCCGGTCGCGCTGGTGGTCTGGGCCGCGGTGAACACCGTCGCCTATCCCGCGCTCGCCTGCCTCGACGCGGTGCTGCACCTGGAGACCCGGATGCGCACCGAGGGTCTGGACATCCTGCTCTCCCGCGTGCCGGCCGGCACCGACCCGGCGCTGCTGGCGGCGGACCGATGAGCTTCAGCCGGTGGTGGACCGAGACCGTCGCCGCGCTCGGCGACCACGTCCCGTTGCCGCTGCTCGCCCTGCTGCTGGTGGTGGCCGCTGCGCTGACCGGGCTGGCCTGGTACACGTTTCCGGCCTGGGTGCCGCGGCGCCTGCCCCGGTTCCGGCTGCGCCGCCCCCGGCTCCCCCGGCTCCGCCGCCGCCGGCGGCCCGCGCCCGAGCCAGCTCCGCCGGCCGACCCGGCGCCGGAGGCGCCCACCCCGACCGCGCCGGCCGCCGCATACCTCTCCCTCGCCGACCGTCTCGCCGGCGAGGGCCGCTACGCCGAGGCCGTCCGGGAACGACTGCGTGCCATGATCGCCGAGCTGGTCGCCCACCAGGTGGTCCCCCGGCAGCCCGGGCTCACCGTGCGCGAGGTCGCCACGACCGCGGCGCGCAACCGGCCGGCCACCGGCCCGACCGTCGCCGCGGCCGGCGAGATCTTCGCGGAGCTCTGGTATGCCCAGCGGCCCGCCTCCGCGAACCACGACCAGCGGATGCGGGACCTCGCCGCCGACCTGCGCCGCCTGCTCGCCGACCCGACCGCCCCGACACCGGACGGCCCGGCGCCCGCCCCGGCCGTCGTCGTCCCGCAGCAGGCCGCAGGCCGGGAGGACCGACCGTGACCGCCGCAGCCCCGACGGCCCGCGCGGGCGCCACGCCCGGTCCAGACCGCCCCGCCGTCGCCCGCCCGGCCCGGCGCCGGCGCTGGCACCGGCTGGTCATTCCGTTCGGGCTGGTCGCCACGCTGATCGTCACCAGCCTGGTCACCCGGGCGGTGGACCGGGCCGACCCGGGCAGCCCCGGCTACCTCTCCCCCGTCCAGACCGGGGAGCACGGCGGCAGCCGGCTGGCCGAGGCCCTGCGCGAGCGGGGCGTGACCGTGCAGCGGGAGACCGACTACACGAAGGCCCTGCTGGCCACCCGCGCGGGACCGGCCACCCTCTTCGTGCCCGCGCCCGGCCAGCTGCACCCGGACGTCGTGGGCGCCCTCAACGGGCTGCCCGCGAACACCCGGCTGGTGCTGGTGGACCCGTCCCGGCCGGTGCTGAGCCGGGTGGGGCTGCCGCTGACCCGGGCGGAGCGGCGTTGGGCGGCCCGCGCGGTCGGCCCGCAGACCGACGGGCGGCCGTGCCCGCTGCCCGAGCTGGAGACGGTCCGCCGGGCGGCGGTGGAGCGCCAGCGGTACGCGTCCGACGCCCCGACCGTCGACCTCTGCTTCTCCGCCGGCGTGGCCCGGCTGGCCGGCTCGTCCGAGACCGTCGTCGTCGGGGCGGACGACCCGTTCCGCAACGACCGGATCGACGAGCATGACAACCGTCCGCTGGCCGTGGGCCTGCTCGGCGTACGCGGTCGGGTCATCTGGCTCGACCTTCGCCGCCCGGTCCCGGGACCCGGCGGCAACACGCCCGCCGAGCAGCCGGGCTCCGACGGCCCGGGCGACGACGACGGTGCCGGCGACGACGGCCGGTCGGACGGCGGCGACGGAACGCCCGACGCGCCGACCAACGCCGACGGGTCGTCCGGTCGGGGCGACCGGGACCGCAGCTCGGCGGACAGGCCCGACCGGGACACGCCGAACCCGCTCTGGGACGCCTTCCCGCTCTGGTTCTGGGCGCTGCTGACCCAGCTCGTGCTGGTCCTGCTGCTGGCCGCGCTGTGGCGGGCCCGCCGGCTCGGGCCGCCCGCACCGGAGCCACTGCCGGTGACCGTACGATCCGCCGAGACCGTGCTCGGTCGGGCCCAGCTCTACCGGCGCGCGGGTGCCCGCGGCCCGGCCGCCCGGACGCTGCGCGCCGCCACCCTCACCCGCGTGCTGCCTCGGCTGAACCTGCCGGCCGACGCCCCGCCCGACCGGGTGGCCGCCGCCGTGGCGGCCCGCACCGGCGAGGGCCCGGGGCCGACCGAGGAGCTGCTGTACGGCGGCGACCCGGCCACCGACCAGGAGCTCCTGGACCTGGCCCGGGCGCTGGACCGGATCACCCGTACCGTCGCGGAGGCACCGCCCGGCACCGACCCGACCGAAGGAGGACCCCGGTGAGCCGACCCACCGGAACCACCGAGCTGCCGACCACCGGCCCCGACGACGCCCGCGCCGCCCTGCACCGGCTGCGGACGGAGGTCGGCAAGGCGGTCGTCGGCCAGGACTCCGTGGTCACCGGCCTGGTGATCGCCCTACTCTGCCGCGGGCACGTGCTGCTGGAGGGCGTGCCGGGGGTGGCGAAGACGCTGCTCATCCGCACCGTGGCCACCGCGCTGGAGCTGGACTCCAAGCGGGTGCAGTTCACCCCGGACCTGATGCCCGGCGACGTCACCGGCTCGCTGATCTTCGACCCGCGCACCGCCGCGTTCACCTTCCGCGAGGGCCCGGTCTTCACCAACCTGCTGCTCGCCGACGAGATCAACCGGACCCCGCCGAAGACCCAGTCGGCGCTGCTGGAGGTGATGGAGGAGCGGCAGGTCTCGGTGGAGGGCGCCCGGCGTCCGCTGCCCGACCCGTTCATCGTCGCCGCCACCCAGAACCCGGTCGAGTACGAGGGCACCTACCCGCTCCCCGAGGCGCAGCTGGACCGGTTCCTGCTCAAGCTCACGGTGCCGCTGCCCAACCGGGACGAGGAGCTGGGTGTGCTCCGCGCCCACCACGCCGGCTTCGACCCGCGGGACCTCACGGCGGCCGGCGTGCAGCCGGTGGCGAGCGCGGCCGACCTGGCCGCCGCCCGGGCGGCGGTCGGCCGGGTCCACGTGGCCGAGCCGCTCCTCGGCTACATCGTGGACCTGTGCCGGGCCACCCGTGGCACCCCCGCCCTGGAGCTCGGCGCCTCGCCGCGCGGCGCCACCGCCCTGCTCGGCACCGCGAAGGCGTGGGCCTGGCTGGCCGGCCGCGACCACGTGATCCCGGACGACGTGAAGGCGGTGGCCCGCCCGACCCTGCGGCACCGGCTGCGGCTGCGTCCCGAGGTCGAACTGGAGGGCGTGGGGGTCGACGCGGTGCTGGACACCGTGCTCGCCACCGTGCCGACGCCGCGATGACCTGGCGGGCGGCGCTGCTGCTGGCGGTCGGGGCGCTGACCCTGCCGCTGTGGCCGTCGCCGTTCGCCGGCGTGCTGGTGATGACCGGCGCGGTGCTGGCCCTGGTGCTGGTGGACCGCCTGCTGGCCGTCTCACCCCGCGATCTCGTCGCGGACCGGGAGGGCGACCGTGCGGTCCGGCTCGGCGGCACCGCCACCGTCGCGCTCCGGCTCACCAACACCTCCGGGCGTACGCTGCGCGCCCAGGTGCGGGACGCGTGGGTGCCGTCGGCCGGTGCCGTCGCGGACACGCCGCCCCGGCGGCTGCTCACCGTCGAGCCGGGCGACTCGGTGCTGCTGCCCAGCCGGCTGACCCCCACCCGACGGGGTGACCGGCCCGCCGTCGCGCTGACCGTACGCTCCTACGGGCCGCTGCGGCTCGCGTTCCGGCAGCGCGCCGGGCGGCCCGCCACGCCACCGTGGACGCTGCGAGTGCTGCCCCGCTTCGACTCCCGCCGGCACCTGCCGGAGAAGTTGGCCCGGCTGCGGGTGATCGACGGCCTCCAGGTCACCCGGGGGCGCGGGCAGGGCACCGAGTTCGACACGCTGCGCGAGTACGTGGTCGGCGACGACGTCCGGTCGATCGACTGGCGGGCCAGCGCCCGGCAGTCGGACGTGCTGGTGCGTACGTGGCGGCCGGAGCGGGACCGGCGGCTCGTGTGCGTGCTCGACACCGGGCGCACCTCCGCCGTACGTGTCGGCGACGAGCCCCGGCTGGACACGGCGATCGACGCGGCGCTGCTGCTCACCGCACTGGCCTCCCGCGCGGGTGACCGGGTCGACCTGCTGGCCGCGGACACGGCGGTCCGGGCCACGGTCACCGGCACCGGTCGGCCGGCGCTGCTGCCCCGCCTGGTGCACGCGCTCGCCCCGCTCCAGCCGGCGATGGTGGAGACGGACTTCGAGCTGATCGCCGGTGAGGTGCTGCGCCGGCAGCGGCAGCGCAGCCTGGTGGTGCTCTTCACCGCCCTGGAGGCGGGCGCGCTCGGTGAGGGGCTGCTGCCGGTGCTGCCCCGGCTGGCGGCACGTCACCGGGTGCTGATCGCGGCGACCCACGACCCGGTGCTGTCGGCGTTGACGACCCGCACCCCGGCCCGGGTGGAGGACGCGTACGCGGCGGCGGCCGGCTGGCGCGCGCTGGCCGAGCGGGACCGGATCCGAGCCGCGCTGAGCCGGCACGGGGTCACGGTGGTCGACGCCCCGGCCGGCGCCCTGGCGACGACCCTCGCCGACGCCTACCTACGCCTGAAGTCCCACGCTCAACTCTGACCCCCGCGCCCTGCCCCTGGACCCGGGTTGATCATGAAGTCATCGCTCGCCACCTCGGGTGTCGCGGCGATAACTTCATGATCAACGGGGTCAGGGTCAGAGGCCGGTTCGGGGGTGGGGGTGGGCGGGTGGGTGGCCTGGTGGCCCAGGACCAGGACGTACGCCAGGAAGGCCAGCCAGACCCCGGCGCCGATGCCGACGCGCAGCGCGACCGGCACCGGGGCCGGCGTCACGAACGCCTCGACCAGGGCGGAGACCGCGAAGAGTCCGACCAGGCCCAGGGCGACCAGGATCGCGGACCGCCCCGCCCGGGCGACCGCCTGCCCACGCGTCAGGTCGACCGGCGGCGCTATCCACGCCCACGCCGTACGCAGCCCCACCCCGGCGGCCACGAAGACGCCGGTCAGCTCCAGCAGCCCGTGCGGGGTGATCAGTCCGAAGAAGACGTCCGCCCGGTCGTAGGAGACCATCACCCCGCCGACCACGCCGATGTTGAGCGCGTTCTGCCACAGCAGGTAGAGCACCGGCACGATCAGCACGCCGGCGGCCAGGCACTGGGCGGCGACCCACGCGTTGTGCGTCCAGAGGTGGAACGCGAACGTGGGTGCGGAGGACTCGGTGTAGTAGCCGGCGAAGCCCGACTCCGCCAGATCGGCCGCGGCGTCCTCGCCGATGAACGCGGCGGCGGTGTCGGGGTTGCCGGCGACGAACCAGATCAGGAAGAAGCTGAGCAGGGTGAATCCGCTCGCCACCCCGCACCACCAGGGCCACGCCCGGTAGACGGCGCCGGGGAAGCCGACCAGGAGGAAGCGGGTGACCGTCGCCACGGACGCGCGGGGCCGACCGGTGAGCCGGGCCCGGGCCCGCAGCACCAGGTGGGAGAGCTGGCTGACCAGCGCCGGATCCGGCGACCGGCTGCGCAGCGTGGAGAGCTGGGTGGCCGTCCGCTGGTAGAGCGCGACCAGCTCGTCGATCTCGGCCGCGTCGAGGTGGCGGCGCCGGCACAGCTGCTCGAGCCGCCGCCACTGACCGCCGTGCTCCGCGACGTACGCGTCGAGATCCACGCCCCACCCCCGTCCCGGCGATCATAGTGTTCACTGTCGGGGTGACCGCGCAACCACCGTCGCCGGCAGCGACCCGGCCGACCGCCCGTACGCTCCCCTGGAGCGACGCCGGGCTGGTCAGCGGCGAGGCCGTGGAGTTGGACGTCCGGGTCGCCCGCCTCGGCTCCCGGGTGCTCGCCCTGCTGGTGGACGTGCTCTGCCAGCTCATGGTCGCGCTGGGGTTGGCGATGCTGGTCGGGCTGGTTCTCTCCGCCCTGCCGATCGGCGTGGTCGACGCGGCGCTCAACGGCGCGACGGCCACGGTCTCGACGATCCTCGTGCTGGTCGGCTATCCGGTCCTCTGGGAGCGGTTCAACGACGGCCGTACCCCGGGCAAGCTGGCCGTGGGGTTGCGGGTGGTCAGCGTCGACGGCGGGCCGGTCGGGCTGCGCCAGTCGCTGACCCGCGCCCTGGTCGGGGTCGCCGTGGAGTGGCCCGGCCTGGTGCTGCCCCTGCTGAGCTGGGTCGCCGGGGTGACGGTGATGCTGACCGACCGGCGCGGTCGGCGGCTCGGTGACCTGGTCGCCGGCACGCTGGTCATCCACACCCGCGCGGCGGCGCTGTGGCGACCGGTCCCGACCGCGGTGCCGCCGCTGGTCGGCTGGGCGTACACGCTGGACCTCAGCCGGCTCGACGACGGCCTGGCCCTGGCCGCGCGGCAATACCTGGCGCGCGTCCACCAGCTCGCCGAGCCCGCCCGCGCGCGGCTGGGTCGCGGCCTGTGGGCCGAGGTGGCGGCGGTGATCACCCCACCCCCGCCGCTGACCGCCCCGGACACCGTCTACCTGGCCGCGGTCCTCGGCGAGCGGCACCGCCGGGCGCTGCACCGCATCCACCGTGACCGGGCGGTCACGGCGGCGCTGTGGCCGGAGCTGTCGCCCACCCCGCCGGTCGAGGCGATCCGTCCGGCCGCTCCGGAGGTCACGGCCGTGACCCGGCCGCCGTCCCCGCAGGCCCCGCCGGGCCCACCGCTGCTGCGCCCGGCGGCGGCGCCGAGCGAGGCCGACCCTCCGGTGGTACGCCCACACGCGTGACCGCCCGCTCTCCGGCCGGCTGACGGCTCACCCGAAGAGCGAACGCCCCCAGTGGTCGCCGCCGTCGCGGACGCCGGGCGGACAGGCGAAGAGGCCGCTGGAGACGTGCCGCAGATACTCGTTCATGACGTCGTGCCGGGCCAGCTGGGTCTGGATCGGCACGAACTGTTTGCGCGGGTCTCGCTGGTAGGCGATGAAGAACAGTCCGGCGTCCAGCCGGCCCAGGCCGTCCGAGCCGTCCACGAAGTTGTAGCCCCGGCGCAGCAGCCGGGCACCGCCGTTGCGGGTGGGGTGGGCGAGGGTGACGTGCGCGTGCTCGGGGATGCGGGGCCGGCCGTCGTCGCCGCGCGCCGCGAAGTCCGGCTCGTCGAACTCGTCGCCCTGCCCGAGCGGGGCGCCGCTGCCCTTGGTCCGCCCGACGATCTCCTCCTGCTCGCCGAGCGGGGTCCGGTCCCACGTCTCGATCAGCATTCGGATCTTGCGCGTGACCAGGTACGTCCCGCCGGTCATCCAGTCCGCCCCGTCACCGGGCTGCACCCAGAGCTGGTCGCGCAGCAGGTCGGCGTCCTCGGCCTTCAGGTTGGCCGTGCCGTCCTTGAACCCGAACAGGTTGCGCGGGGTGGCCTGCTCCCGCGAGGTGGACGAGGTACGGCCGAAGCCCAGCTGGGACCAGCGGACACTGACCACGCCCATGCCGAGTCGGGCCAGGTTGCGGATGGCGTGCACCGCCACCTGCGGATCGTTGGCGCAAGCCTGGACGCACAGGTCCCCGCCGGAGATCTGCGGCTGGAGCGCGTCGCCGGGGAAGCGCGGCAGGTCGGCGAGGGCGGTCGGCCGGCGGTCGGCGATGCCGAACCGGTCCCGGCCGTCGGCGTCGCGGAACAGGGTCGGCCCGAAGCCGATGGTCAGGGTGAGCTGCGACGGGGGCAACCCCAGCGCCTCGCCGGTGTCGTCCGGCGGGGCCTCGGGCATGCCGCCGACGGCGCCGAGGACCCCGGCGTCCCGGCCGGCGGTCATCCGCGCGGCGGCGGCCGTCCACTCCTGGAGCAGCTCGACCAGCCGGGCCCGGTCCTTGGTGATCACGTCGAACGCGACGAAGTGCAGTCGGTCCTGGGCGGGTGTGACGATCCCGGCCTGGTGTTCGCCGTGGAACGGCACGGCCCCGGCGGCGTGGTCGCTCGCCGCGGCGTGGTCCCCGGAGCCGCGCAGCAGCGCCCCCGCACCGACGGCCACTCCGGCGGCGCCGGCCACCCCGGCGCCGGCGAGCGTGATCGCTCGGCGCCGGGAAACCCCGCTTCCGCTCATCGGCTCCCCCTGACCCGGTTCATCGGGCGACGACCGCGGCGACCTTGCTGATCGGCTCGGCGAGCGCGTTGATGCCATCGGACAGCTCCTTGAGCTCCGTCTTGCTCAGCGCGGTGTGCAGCTTCCAGCCGTCACCGTCACGGTGCTTGCCGAGCAGCGCCTCGACGTTGGCGAACTCGGTGTCGAGCTGCTTCACCAGGTCGGGTGAGCGCTGCTCCAGCGCGGGGCGGAGCGCGGCGACGGCGGCCTTCGAGCCCTCCAGGTTGGCGCTGAAGTCCCAGAGGTCGGTGTGGGAGTAGCGGTCCTCCTCACCGGTGATCTTCCCGCTGGCGACCTCGTCGAGCAGCTCCTTGGCGCCGTTGGCGAGCTGGAGCGGGGAGAGCTTCTCGGCGTTGGCCTTGGCCACGATCTCCTTGACGTCGGTCAGCAGCCGGTCGGCGATCGGACCGTCCTTGCTGAGGTCGCCGGTCGTCCACAGGTCCTTCTCGATGCGGTGGAAGCCGGTGAACTCCATCCCCTCCTCGATGACCTCCTCGCGGCCGTCGATCTTGGGGTCGAGGTCGCCGAAGATCTCCGCGACCGGTTCGATCCGCTCCCAGTAGGTGCGGGCGACCGGGTAGAGGGCCTTGGCCTTCGTCACGTCCCCGCCCTTGACGGCGGTGACGAACTCCTCGGTCTTCTCCAGCAGCGCCGCCGTCTGGCTCTGCACGTAGCGCTGGTAGTTCTCGGTGGCGCCGGCGAGCGCGGCGTCGTCGGTCAGCGGTGCGGCCGACCCGCTGACCTTCAGCGCGCCCCGGATGCCCTTCCCGCTCATTCCCGGCTTGCAGGCCGTCTCGTACGTGCCGGCGGGCAGCTCGACGCGCAGCTCACGGCTGAGCCCGGGGGCGATGTTCTCGACCTCGCCCATCACCCGGTCGCCGCTGGCGTAGACGTAGAACTCGGTCACCTTCGCGCCGGAGTTGGTGATCTTGAAAGTGGCCGTACCCGCGTTCAGGTCGGTGTCGGCCACCTCGCAGGCGGTGTCGTTGGCCTCGACCACGATCGGTCCGCCGGCGGTCGCCGCGTCCTTCGCATCGGGGTCGGAGCACCCGGCCACGCCGGCCGCGGCCAGCACGCCGGCGGCGGCCAGCGCCAGGTAACCGGTGGTACGCATCTGAGCAGGTCTCCTCGTCGGTTCAGGCACGCTGCGGCGCGGCCGTCGGGTCGGTGCCGACCTCGGTCCGGCCCGCCTCGGGCGCGGCCTTCTCGGCGGTGGTCGGCGTCGCGGTGCGACGCGCGGGGAGCAGGAAGAGCACCAGGACGGGCACGGCGTACGCGACCCAGGCGATCATCTCCAGCACCGTCGGCGCGGGGGTGATGTTGAACATCCCGGCGAGCAGGGCGGCGTACCAGGTGCTGGGGTCGAGCGTCCCGGTGATGTCGAAGGCCAGGTTGTTCAGGCCGGGCAGGACGCCCGCCTCCTGGAAGTCGTGCACGCCGTACTTGAGGATGCCGGCGGCGACGAGGATCAGCAGGGCGCCGGTCCAGGTGAAGAAGCGGGTCAGGTTGATCTTCAACGCGCTGGCGTAGAGCAGCGCGCCGATGACCACGGAGGTGACGACACCACCGATGAGTGCCAGCAGCGGGCCGGTGTCGCCCGCGGCGCCCTGGGCCGCCGAGTAGAAGATGAGGGCGGTCTCCAGCCCTTCGCGGATCACCGCGAGGAAGGCCATGCCGGCCACCGCGAGGGAACCGACGGCCAGCGCCTCGGTCAGCCTGCCGCGCAACTCCTTGGCGATGGTCCGCGCCGCCCGACGCATCCAGAAGATCATCCAGGTCACGAAGACCACCGCCGCGACGGACGTCACCGCCTCGAACAGTTCACGGTCCTCGGAGCGGGCCAGCAGAGTGGTCGAGGTGTACTCGATCAGCCAGCCGAAGAGCACCGACAGCGCCACCGCGAGCGCGACACCCGCCCACACCTGGGGCAGCCGGTCCCGGCGCTGCGACTTCACGAGGAACGCGACCAGGATGCTGACCACGAGGGTCGCTTCCAGGCCCTCGCGCAGGCCGATCAGATAGGTGGCGAACATCCGGGCTCCGGGTGGTTAGGCACGCCTCAGCTTACTTAGGGCAGGCATACCTTGCTCCTGTTCCGTGGGCCCGTCAAGTTGTTCAGGGCAACACCACACCGACGCGTCCCTGCCCACGGCGGCTGTGGCAGGATCCGGCACATCCCCACGGCAGACAGGACGACCGGTGCCCGATCACCTGTTCACCCCCGCCAACCCCCAGCGCGCGCCCGGACCGCGACCGTGAAGGGCTTCGGGCCCTGGCTGGCGGTGCTGGCCCTGGTGCTCCTGCTGAGCGCGCTGCGGCTGCGCCCCCTGGCGACGGCCGTCTCCCTCGCCTGGCTGGCCTGGTGCGTCTGGACCTGGGTACGGCCCAGGCGGCCCCGCCGCGACTGAGGCACCGGCGCCCCGCCGCGACGGAGACGCCGGCCGGGCTACGACGCCGGCCGTGACGAGCACGGCCGGGCGGGCCCAGAACGAGAACGGGCCGGCCGCGATGCGCGGCCGGCCCGTTTCCCTGCTCGTGATCAGTAGCGATAGTGCTCGGGCTTGAACGGCCCCTCCACCGGCACGCCCAGGTAGGCGGCCTGCTCCTTGCTGAGCGTCGACAGCTTGGCGCCGAGGGCGCCCAGGTGCAGCCGAGCGACCTTCTCGTCCAGGTGCTTGGGCAGCACGTAGACGCCGATCGGGTACTCCTCGGTCTTCGTGAAGAGCTCGATCTGGGCGATGGTCTGGTTGGAGAACGAGTTCGACATCACGAAGCTCGGGTGCCCGGTGGCGTTGCCCAGGTTCAGCAGACGACCCTCGGAGAGCACGATGATCGCGTGCCCGTCGTCGAAGCGCCACAGGTCGACCTGCGGCTTGATGTTCTCCCGGGTCACGTCCGAACGCTTCGCCAGACCGGCCATGTCGATCTCGTTGTCGAAGTGGCCGATGTTGCCGACGATGGCCTGGTGCTTCATCCGGGCCATGTGCTCGTGGGTGATGACGTTGAAGCAGCCGGTCGCGGTCACGAAGATGTCGGCCTGCTCGACCACGTCGTCCAGGGTGGCCACCTGGTAGCCGTCCATCGCCGCCTGGAGGGCGCAGATCGGGTCCACCTCGGTCACCACGACCCGGGCGCCCTGCCCGCGCAGCGACTCGGCGCAGCCCTTGCCCACGTCGCCGTAGCCCATGACCACGGCCATCTTGCCGCCGATCAGGACGTCGGTGGCCCGGTTGATGCCGTCGATGAGCGAGTGGCGGCACCCGTACTTGTTGTCGAACTTGCTCTTCGTCACCGAGTCGTTGACGTTGATGGCCGGGAAGAGCAGGGTGCCCTCCCGCTGCATCTCATAGAGCCGGTGCACGCCGGTGGTGGTCTCCTCGGTGACGCCCTTGATGTCGGCGGCGATCCGGGTCCACCGCTGCGCGTCCTCGGCGAGCGAGCGGTGCAGCAGGCCGAGGATGACCGCGTACTCCTCGGAGTCGGCGGACTCGACCGGCGGCACGACACCGGCCTTCTCGAACTCGGCACCCTTGTGCACGAGCAGCGTGGCGTCGCCGCCGTCGTCGAGGATCATGTTCGGGCCGTGCCCGTCGGGCCAGGTGAGCACCTGCTCGGTGCACCACCAGTACTCCTCCAGGCTCTCGCCCTTCCAGGCGTAGACCGGCACGCCGGCCGGAGCCTCGGGGGTGCCCTCCGGGCCGACGACGATCGCCGCGGCCGCGTGGTCCTGGGTGGAGAAGATGTTGCAGGACGCCCAGCGGACCTGCGCGCCGAGCGCGACCAGGGTCTCGATCAGGACGGCCGTCTGGATGGTCATGTGCAGCGAGCCGGTGATCCGGGCCCCCGCCAGCGGCTGCGCCTGGGCGAACTCGCGACGGATCGCCATCAGGCCGGGCATCTCGTGCTCGGCGAGCGTGATCTCCTTGCGCCCGAACTCGGCGAGCGACAGATCCGCCACCTTGAAGTCGCCCTCGGCGACGGTGCTCGGCCGGACCTCGGACGGCGTACCGCTGGACGCCGGGAGGGTGCTGGTCATGAAAGCTCCTGTCGGACGATTGTGCTGCGCGACCCTCCACCTTACGCGCGCTCGGCGGCGGCGACCGGCCGGCCGTCGATGCGGGAACCGGAGGCGGACAGCGCACGGGGCGGTCGGTCGCGAACGGACTTTCCGCTCACCACTCGGCCGCCCCGTGCATCCCCCCGGTTTGGTTCCCCGCGCGTTCTCGGACCGTCGTCGCGATAACGCTGCGTACTCATAGGGTCACACTGGGCGAGCCCCGCGTCAAGCTATTTCGGGAAAGTCGGACTTGCTCCAGCTGCGGGAGTGGGCCGGCACCCGCGCTCGAACGGAAACCCGCCCGCCGCTGCCCGGCCCACCCTTCGCTGCCCGGCCCCCCTTTCGCCGCCCGGCCCGCCGCAGCGGGATCAGGCGACGGCGCAGGAGGCGACGTACGCCGTGCCCGACCCGCCGATCCGCAGCGGCCCGGCGTCGGCCCGGCCGATCGCGGCCTGACCGGCGGCCAGGGACAGCGGGCCGGTCCCGTCATCCACGCTGACCGAGCCCGTCACGCAGAGCGCCACCCGCGGACCGTCGACCGACAGCTCCGCCGTGGGCAGCTCGGCGCCCACCGTGACCCGGTGCAGCACGAAATCGTCGACCGGCACCTGCCAGCGGTCCACCCCCGGGCCCAGTCGCTGCGCCGACCACACCGGCTCGTCGAGCACCTCGAAGCGCAACACCCGCAGCAACTCGTCGACGTCCACCCGCTTCGGGGTCAGGCCGCCGCGCAACACGTTGTCGCTCGCCGCCATGATCTCCACACCGGTGCCGCGCAGGTAGGCGTGCAGGTTGCCGGCCGGCATCCAGATCGCGTCACCGGGCTCCAGCCGCACGTGGTGCAGCAGCAGCGCGACCAGCACCCCCGGATCGGCCGGGTAGGTGCCGGCCAGGTCGCGGGCGAGAGCGGCGTCCGGGCCCTCGGCGGGCGCCTTCACCACGGCCGTCACCAGTTCGGCCCGCTCGTCCTGCGGCCAGGTCAACAGGGTCCGCACGGCCGTACGCAGACCCGACACCCCGCTCGCCAACGCGCCGACCACCGGCTCCAGCTCGGGCAGGCCGAACGCGGCGAGGGCCGCGGCCGACTGCGCCGGGTCCCGGAATCCGCACAGCGCCTCGAACGGTGAGAGCGCGACCAGCAGTTCGGGCTTGTGGTACGGGTCGACGTAGTTGCGCTGCTCCGCCGGACGCTCCGCGTCGCTCGCGTACCCGGCCCGGGCCTGCTTCGCGTCCGGGTGGGCCTGCAGGCTCAACGGCGCGTCGGCGGCCAGCACCTTGAGCAGGAACGGCAGCCGCGAGCCGAACCGGTTGACGACCGGCCGGCCGAGCCACGGCTCCGGCTCGGCGGCCAGCACGTCGGTGAGGCGTACGCGCGTGCCGTCGCGCTCGACCATGGCCGGCGCGGCCGGGTGCGCCCCGAGCCACAGCTCCGCCTCCGCGCCGGCGCTCGGCACCGGCCGCCCCTGCAACGCCGCGATGGCGGAGCGGGAGCCCCAGGCGTAGTCCCGGATCGGCCCGTACAGCGGTTCCATTCGTCAGCTCCCGGGCCGCTCGGCGGCCTCGTCGTCGGCTTGCGGGGCGGCGGTGGGCGCGGCGGCCCCGGTGCCCGCCGTCGCGGCGGCGACGCTGTAGATGTCGGGCTCGATGTAGATGACCCGGGCGATCGGCACCGCTGCGCGGATGCGCGCCTCGACCGCGTTGATGCCGCGGGCCAGCTCCTCGGCGCTCTCGCAGGCCGGCACGCCGACCTTCGCGGCCACCATCAGCTCCTCCGGGCCGAGGTAGAGCGTCTTCATGTGGATGATCCGCTCGACCTCGGGACCGCTGGTCACGGCCCGCTCGATGGCGGCCAGGTCCGCCGCCTCGGCGCCCTCGCCGAGCAGCAGGCTCTTGGTCTCGATCGCGAGGACGACGGCGATGGTCACCAGCAGGATGCCGATCATCGCGGTGCCGAGGGCGTCCCACTCACCGTTGCCGGTCGCCAGCGTCATGCCGACGCCGAAGAGCGCGAAGATCAGACCGAGCAGGGCACCGAAGTCCTCCAGCAGCACCACCGGCAGCTCGGGGGCCTTGGCCCGGCGGATGAAGCGCACCCAGGACTGATTGCCGCGGATCTGGTTGGACTCCTTGATGGCCGTCCGGAACGAGAACGACTCCAGGAGGATGGCGATCACCAGCACGGTCACCGGCACCCACTGGTGGTCGTTGATGCCCTCCTTGTCGTGCCACTTGTGGTACGCCTCGTAGAGCGCGAACAAGCCACCCAGGGAGAAGAGCACGATGGAGACGATGAACGCGTAGATGTAGCGCTCCCGGCCGTAGCCGAAGGGGTGCTCCGGCGTCGCGGCCCGCTTGGCCCGCCTGCCGCCGAGCAGCAGCAGCCCCTGGTTGCCGGAGTCGGCGACCGAGTGGATCGACTCGGCGAGCATCGACGACGAGCCCGTCAGCAGGAACGCGACGAACTTGGTGATGGCGATGCCGACGTTGGCCAGCAGTGCGGCGATGATCGCCCGGGTACCACCGTTGGCGCTCACGCCCGCGCTCCGCTCCGCCGCACGCCACGGCCCCGTCCGGGCAGCGCGCCCCGCCGGCTACGTCCGTTCACTGGTTCGACAGCTCCTTCATCTCGGTGATGGCGGGCACCGCCATCGGGTCCAGACCGTGGGCCAGCGCAAGGTAGATCGAGGCGAAGTCGGGGACCGCGACCAGCGAGGCGAGCCGCTCCAGCGCGGAGCCACCCTCGGCGGTCACCACGTCGCAGCGCACCCCCCGACGCTCAGCCAGCGTCTGCACGGCGTCCGCGCGGCGCTCCTCGACGGCGAGCGGCTCGTCGGCGTCGTCCTCCGGGTTCAGGCCGCCGTCGCGCAGCAGCACCAGCCGCAGCCGGGTCGAGTCGACGTCCGCGTCGTCCGGGTCGGCGAAGATGTCCCGCTCTCCCTCCGCGAGGCCACCGAAGACGCCGTCGAGCAGGCCCACCCGACCCCGGCCGGCCTCACCCAGGGCACCCGTCACGACGGGATAGCGGGCGTTGGCCGACAGGGTGTCGCCGAAGCGACGCGCGGCGACGGTCGCCAGCGGCGACGAACCCCAGACGATCGGGATCGAGCCGGCCAGGCCCAGCGCCAGCGACTTCGCCGGGTTGACGAAGGACTCGGCGGTGGGCCGGCTGCGGTCGGCGTCCGCGTCGAGCCGGGCCGCGGTCTCGGCCAGGTCCGCCTCGTTGACCTTCACGAGCCCGAGCGTACGGGCGGCGAGCAGCACCGGCACGGTGAGCGCCCAGAGACTGGCGCGGGCCGGGGCGCGCCGCGGCACCGGGATGAACGGCGCCCGGGCCCGCTCGGCGACCGACTGGAGCTGCGAGTCGGGCGCACCGACCGCCACCAGCCGGGCACCACGGCGGTGCGCGGCCTCGGCGGCGCCCAACGCCTCCGGGCTTCGGCCGGACGCGCTGACCGCGATGACCACGTCGGCGGCCCCCACCCAGCCCGGCACACCCGCGCTGCGGTGCGGGATGACCGGCACCGGGCAACGCGGACCGGCGACCGTGGCGAGCACGTCACCCGTACGCCCGGCGGTGCCGATGCCGGCGATCACGACGGCCCGCGGCCGCCCGTCGTCGGCGAGCACGGACAGGTTCGCCTCGGCGGCGAGCGCGGCCGACTCGCGGACCTGCGCACCGGCGGAGGCGGTGTGCCGCAGCATGCCCCCCGGGTCGCGCTCGGCGAGCGCGTCGGGGTTGTCGAGCAGCGCCTCGTCGGCGTCGCGGTGACCGCTGACGCCGGCCGTTCCGTCGATCACGACTGGCGCTCCGGACCGCCGCGCGCCTCGTCCAGCAGCAGCACCGGCACGTCGTCGCGGACCTCGAAGATCCGGCCGCACTCCGTGCAGGTCAGCGTCTGCTCCTGCGCGTCGTAGTCGAGCGGCGCGTGGTGTGTGTCCGGGCAGGCCAGGATCTCGAGCAACTGCGGGTCCAGGGCCACGGCGTGGCTCCTTCCACGTGTGCGGCTTCACCGGGTCGGCGGTGCCGACCGGCGCAGGCGATCTTATCGGCGAACGCGGTCGAGCACCTCGTCGCGCAGCGAGATCATTCGCGCGCGGGTGGGTGCCTCGACGTTGAGACGCAGCAACGGCTCGGTGTTCGACGCGCGCAGGTTGAACCAGGCGCCGTCGGGGAAGCTCAGGGTCAGCCCGTCCAGCTCGTCGGCCTCGGCGTCCGGATAGGCCGCCCGCACGTCGAGCATGGCGCCCCGCTGGTCGGCGACCGTCGAGTTGATCTCGCCGGATGCGACGTACCGCTCGTACTCGGCGGCCAGCACCGACAGCGGCTGCGACTGCTCGCCGAGCGCGGCCAGGGTGTGCATCGCGGCGAGCATGCCGGTGTCGGCGAACCAGAAGTCACGGAAGTAGTAGTGCGCGGAGTGCTCGCCGCCGAAGATCGCGTTGGTGCGCGCCATCTCCGCCTTGATGAACGAGTGCCCCACGCGGGCGACCACCGGCTCCCCGCCGTGCTCGCGGATGATCTCCGGAACCGCGTGCGAGGTGATGATGCCGTGGATGACCGTGGAGCCGGGGTGCTTGGCCAACTCCCGGGCGGCGACCAGCGCGGTGATCGCCGAGGGCGAGACGGGCTCGCCCCGCTCGTCCACCACGAAGCAGCGGTCCGCGTCGCCGTCGAAGGCCAGCCCGATCTCGGCGCCGTGCTCGACCACCGCCCGCTGGAGGTCCACCAGGTTGGCCGGGTCCAGCGGGTTGGCCTCGTGGTTGGGGAAGGTGCCGTCCAGTTCGAAGTAGAGCGGCACGATCTCCAGCGGCAGCGGCGACAGCGCGGCATCACCGAGCACGGTCGGCACCGTGTGACCGGCCATCCCGTTGCCGGCGTCCACCACCACGCGCAGCGGGCGGATGTCCGACAGGTCGACCAGCTTCCGCAGGTACGCCGCGTAGTCGGCCAGCATGTCCCGCTGCTGCGCCGGCTCGGTCGGCTGACCCGCGGGCCGGGACTCACCCTTGTCCAGCAGCGCCTGCGCCCGGTCACGGATCTCGGCGAGCCCGCTGTCCTGCCCGATGGGGCGAGCGCCGGCCCGGCACATCTTGATCCCGTTGTACTGGGCCGGGTTGTGGCTGGCCGTGAACATCGCCCCGGGCAGGTCGAGCGAGCCGGAGGCGAAGTAGAGCATGTCGGTGGAGGCGAGCCCGATCTCGATGACCGAGCGGCCCTCGGCGCGCACCCCGGCGGCGAAGGCGGCGGCCAGGGCGGGCGAGGTGGGCCGCATGTCGTACGCGACGACGACCGCGTCACCCGGCTCGTCGGTGGCGTTCAGGAACTGGGTGAGAGCGGCACCGAGCGCCTCGGCGACCCGCTCGTCCCACTGGTCCGGCACCGTCCCTCGGACGTCGTAGGCCTTCACGATCTGGGACAGATCAGACACCGGATCCACTCCTTGGCAGCAGGTCGTCACGCACCCTGAGCGTATCGGAGGGTTCCCGGCGCTCCTCGCTCACTCGGGGAGCCGCGGCATGATCACCGTGTGCTCCCCCGGCGGCACGTCCGGCTGCCCGGGCGTCGTGGAGCCGGGCGCGGCCGGGGCCGTCCACTGTCCCGGCGGCAGGGGCCGAGTCTCGTCCGGGCCGGGCGTGGCCGGGGCGGAGTTGGCCGGGGCGGCCCACTGTCCCGACGGCGGCAGGGGGCGGGTCTGGTCCGGCGCGGGCGCCGCGGGGCGCGCCCCGTAGACACCGCCGGCCGGCCGCTGCTGCGGCGCGCCGTACGTGCCACCGGCCGGCGGCTGGCCGTACATCTGACCAGGGGCCGCGGGCGGTCCGCCGGCGGAGCGGTAGGTGGTGCCACCGGCGTTGCCCGGCAGCGGCCCGACGGGCTCGCCGCCGGTTGCCTTGTCCGCCCGGGACCGACGGATGAGCAGCCCGATCAGCAGCGCTCCGAGTGCCACCAGACCGAGGCCGACGAACATGATGGGCGACAGCCCGGACGATTCGGTGGCGGCGGCGGCCACGTCGCTCGGCGCGACCGGGGCCGTCGGCGTCTGGTCGGTCTCGGCGGCGGTGGCGACCTCGGTCTCCACGACGGTGGGTGTGGGCGAGGGCGTCTCCGAGGGCGTCGGGGACGCGGACGCGCGCCCACCGACCACCCGGGAGGCGTCGCTTCCCCGACCGAGCAAATGGTCGAGCGCGTCCGTGGCCGCCCCGACCACGGTCAGCCGGCCGTTCGGCGCCTCGGGCGCGAAGGCCACCCGGTAGCGCACGGTGATGCCCTTGCCCTTGCAGAGGTTCGGCTTCGCCGGCGAGGTCGGCGACGTGACCAGGGCGCCGTCGCCACCGCCCAGCGGGACGGGGAACCACTGCCGGCCGTAGCTGACCTGCACGGTCACCTGATCAGCGCGCAGACCCGACAGGCGCAGCCCCAGCGTCGTACGCAGCTGCACGCAGCCGTCGCTGCGCTTGCGTACCTCGACGTTGACGCCCTCCGGCGACCCACCGGCGTCGAAGGTGCTGGCCGCACGCACCCGCACCGAGTCGTCATCGGCCTGCGCGGGCGACGCGCCGAGCGCGACCAGGCCGCCCAGCAGCGCGCAGACGGTCGCGAGCCGTGCCGCTTGCCGACGTACTGTCATGATCACCTCGCCGCATCTCCCCGGGTTCGGGGTCGGCGGTCAGGCTACTACCGCCCCACCGGCCCCGCCGGTCATAGAGCGCCCCGGATGTGTGGTGCATTACGCCCCGCGCGTTGCTGGCCTCGCAGTTCCACAGGCCCTCGGCACCGCCCGCCAGCCCGTCCCCGGCCCCGGTCCGCGCCCAGGTCGGGCCGGCCCGAACCGGCACGAACCGTCGGCGTGGGCCTGACCCCGCGCGGGCCCGACCCCGCGCGGGCCCGACGCCCTGTGGGCCGAACCAGCGCGGCGCGACCGTCGCGAGCCGAACCCGTCGCGGTCCGAGCCGGCGTGGCACCTAACCGTCGTGGCTCGCAGCAGCGCGGGCCAACGCGTCCCGGGAGCGGCGGTCGGCGGCGCGGGTGGTTTCCGGCAGCCGGTGACGTGGCGTCAGCGCCAGCACCTGGGCGGTGGCGTTGTCCAGGCTCATCCGGTGACCGACGCTGACGAAGACCGGCTTCACCCCGTCTCGGGTACGCACCACCCGACCCACCACCTCGTCGCCGTCCCGCAGCTCCGACCAGGCGCCCCGCCGCTCATCGGGCGGCGTCCACTCCCCGATCAGCGGGGTCTTCCCCACCCCGATCGCCGGCAGGCCGGTCACCACCCCGAGGTGACAGGCGAGCCCGAACCGGCGCGGGTGCGCCAGCCCGTGCCCGTCGCAGACCAGCAGGTCGGGCCGGGTGCTCAGCCGATCGAGGGCGGCGAGCAGAGCGGGCAGCTCACGGAACGCGAAGAGCCCCGGCACATACCCGAAGGCGGGCCGCCCGACGCTGACCGCCTCGTCCACCACCGTCAGGGTCCGTGCGTCGAGCACCGTGACGGCCGCCGCGAGAAGATCACCACTTTCGGCGTACGCCACATCGAGGCCGGCCACCGTCGCCGGCTCGGCGGGACCGGGCCCGACCAGGTCGACCCGCGACCGCAGCTCCTCCTGCACGGCCACCGCCTCCGCGATGGTGCGCGGCGTGCCGCTGCCTCGATCCACCCGACCCCGCTCTTGATCCACTCGGCGTCCCTCAAGGCGGGCCGACCCCGCGCCCGCGACACCCCGACAGCCAGGAACTCGAGTGGATCACGCCACGCCCCAGTCGGGCCACCCCCGGTCATACCCCGGCACGGGTCGCCCTGCCCGGGTTCCCCGCTCGCCGGGCCGCCGGGCCGGGCGGGATTCGATGTTCGTTCAGGGTCGCGGCGGGATTCGATGTTCGTTCAGGGTCGCGGACCGCCAGAGTTACCGGATCCGGGCCGCCCACACCGGCCGGCGGTCGGCGTCCATCGCCGTGGGTGCGTTTGTTGTTGCCGGGGCGACAACAAACGCACCCACTCCCGACGGTGCCGAACGCCGAGTCACCGCGCTACTGCCCGACGCGGCCGTCGATGAGTTCGCGGAGCAGATCGGCGTGGCCGTTGTGGCGGGCGTACTCCTCGATCATGTGCACCAGCAGCTCACGCAGCGAGATCGTCTCGCCGTCGCCCATGGTCCCCGTGGTGCCGAGGTCGGGTATGGCGTCGACCAGCCGCTCGGCGAACTCCACCTCCGCGCGCCAGGTCCGCCACGCCTCGGCGACCACATCCGGATCGGCCACCGCCCCGTTGAAGTCCTCGTCCGGGTCGGCCTCCGTCCGGTAGAGCCTCGGCGCGTCCTCCCCGGCCATCGTCCGCCGGAACCAACCCCGTTCCACCTCGGCCAGGTGCCGCACCAGACCGATCAACGACATCGTCGACGGCGGTACGGCCCGACGGGCCAACTGCTCAGCGTTCAGGTCGGCGCATTTCAGCTGCAGAGTGAGTCGCTGGTCGCGCAGGTACTCGACGAGCACCGTCCGCTCGTCATCGAAGCCACCCTCGGAGCGCGGGTCGTCCTCGGGATGGACGAACATGTTCGACCAGGCGAATCCGCCGGCGGGCTTACCGTCGGCGAGCTCGTCGGCGGAGGGGACAGCGGCAGAATCAGTCATACGGCGACCCTGGCCGAGGTCGCCGGGGGTGGCAACCGATTTGGCGCAAGCGCTCCAACTGGGCCCCGACCAGGTGGTGAGCAGGCGGCCGATCAGGCGCCGATACCGGGGTCAGCGCCCGGCTGTCCCGCGCGTTGAAGCTCCTCCTCGAACATGACGAAGGTCTTCCGCCGGATACCTCGTATCAGGGCGAGCTCCTCGACCGTCAGCCGGCGCTCCTCCTTGTCAGCCGCAGCAATGATCGCGTCGACCGTCTCGTAGAGGGCGAAGACCGCCCCCTCACCGGTGAGGTAGTGGGCACGGAACGCCTCTACCTCCTGGACGAAATCCTCAGCGTTACGCGTGAAGATCTCACCACCGATCGCGAAAACTATCTCGCTGAACAGCTGGTTCTCTTCCACCCACCCGCCGGTATCTATAGAGATACGCCAGACGCGCGCGCCGCCCGCCGGTGTCGGGAGGATCTTCACCGGCGAGTTGTAATAGAGGTAGTAGGAGGGCAAGACCAAGCCCGGCATTCTGGTCATCAGGGGCTCTCCTCATACGTCGCCAGCAGCGCGTTCCAAAACAGATCCTGCTCCCTACGGAGAATGCCGTCGGCAATCGCACGTTCAGGAGAGGTCATCTCACGACCGTCCGCACGCGCGAGAGAGTCTAGATCACGTCGCACTTCGAACAACGCGTGCTCCCACACCGCGATCTCATCGAGACATGCCAGATGCAGCCGGAACTCGGCGAGGTGACCTCCTCGCATTCTCAAGATCATTTGAACGTCCCGGTATCCACTGTCCTGGGGATCCACGAACCGATCCTCAAATCGCACGACGGTGACGCTGGGCTCATCGCCGATCCGTACAAGCGCGGTGTAGAGGTCGTCGAGCGACGAGAACTCAATCTTGGCCGCCGCGAGGTCGATGAGCCTCGAGGCATCGCCTCGATACCTCGACAGCTTGTCCAATACTCGTTGTCGAGATTTAGGCTCCGTGCGCCAGCCTGGCTCGCCGAGCCTTTCTCCATCGACGGAGACTAGAGTCATCGCGAGTCTATTCAGCTCCGCCTGGGCTGCGGCAGCCTGCCCATACAGGTCGTCCAGATAGCGCTTCAGGTAGGACGGGTCACCACGCCGACGCCAGTCGAAGCCCGGTTGCGCGACGATGTTCTTCCCCACGGACATGCGCCGACTGATTTGCCGTTGTTCGTGGGTCAACGGCGTGGGCTTGGGGTCGGGCACGCCCTCCGCGGCCACCACCTCAGCGCCACGCCCCGCGATGTCGTCGAGTACGTCGGTGAGAGCGTCTATTGCCTCCTGGTGGGTGGCCAGGTTACGCAGGGTGAGCGGGCGCGCGGTCAGCGACCTCATCAGGACGGGCGAGGCCAACATCAGCCGCGCCAGGTCCGGCCGGTGCATCAACTGCGTCACGAGCGTCTCGCCCTGCACGCCGACGTCGCTTGCCGGCTCACGCTGAAGGCGCCGCAGCATCTCCTGGACCTGCTCGTCAGCCAGGACCATCGCCACGTCGTTCGCGGCGGCGTCGTCGAGCTGCGGCACCAGCCGCCTGATCTGTGCGGGCGTCAGCTCCGCCGCCAATTCCGGCGGCGTGACCCCGGTCGAGAAGACCTGTTTCAGGCCGGCCCCGCGCTCCAGGATCGAGGCGACCGGGACTCGGCTCGCCGTCGGGCGGGACGGAAGGCGCTCAGCTTCCGCATCGAGAGGATCGGGCGGAGACGGCTCATTCTCGGACACGGCTCCTGCCGGGCTGTTGTCCGCAACCGGTAACCCTGGGCCGTCGATGAGGTGGAAGCGGTTGATGTACGGGTCGCCGTACCCCTCGTGATGGAGGGCCGGCGGGTACTCGGGCAGGTCAGGGAGGGCGCTGAACTGGCCTCGCCGCAGACCGGCCATGGGCATCGGCCGGCCGTCCGGGGCGAGCACGAGGATGTCGAGGTCCACCGCGTTGTACCGGTGGGGTGCTCCACTGTGCCGGTAGAGCGGTCGCGGCGCGATCCGACCGGTCTGCGGGTCGAGGTAGAGCACGGTCCCGTTCTGGTTGAGCGCCACCGAGACGTGTGAGCCTCCACCCTCCCAGGTGTTGATCACGAATGCGAAGGTGCCGTGCCCGCCGAGCAGCAGTTGGTCGTGCAGGTTGCGGTATCCCCGGTCGACCGCGTGGCGACGCTCCGGGGGCGTACTGCGGGCGGTTGGTTCGCAGAGCCGCTGGAACCGACCCCCGGTGACTTCCTCGATTCGGCGAGGGCCGCTCCATTCGCCGCCCAACGGTCGGTTGATGTCACCGGCGGCGTACGCGTCGAACGTGCGTGGTGCCGCGACCCGGGGTCGGCCGTGCATCCAGGTGTCGAGGAGCGACAGCGTGCAGTCGAGGCAGTTGATGCCCCGGGTCGGATCAGCGGCGGGTCCCCCGTCGTTCATCAGCCGGAACCAGTCACCTCGACGCGGATCGGGCGTACGCGCGACCCGGCCGTCCGGCTCGCGGGGAACCCGCCGCTCGACGTCCGTCTGGTGCAGGGCCAGCGGTGGACGTAGGCCGCCCGGCTTTCCGTACCTGCGGGAGCGGTCTATCGGCGGCGGGTGGTCGTCGTCGGTCAGCGCCGAGCGGTCGCCCGTCTCCACGGCACCCCGGGCGAGATCACCAACGTCGTCGTTGACGTGGGAGAAGTCGAAATCGCTGACGGTCATGTCCGAGGTCGCCGCGCCCGCCAGGATCGCCTGGGCCCGGTCCCGCTGCTCGTGGTGCCGGCGTTCCCGCTCGAGGCTCTCCTGGAAGAGCCGATCCGCCTCGGCGTGCCGCCCGGCGGACGCCAGGACGCGGCCCTTCGAGTGCAGCCAACGCGCCTCGTCCTTGCTGCGGTCGGCGAACATCCGCAGGTCAGAAGCCTCCTCGCGGCGGCGGATCTCGTCGTGCCTTCTGCGCTGGTGTTCGAAGTGGCCCCGGTAACGGCGTCGCTCGAACGCGTCGCGGTCGGCCGCCCAGACCGCCGCATACCACTCGGGCGTCCGGGGCCGCAGCCCGTCGGGACCCCGGGCCGCCGAGTACGGGGGTTCGTTCGCGGGGGTCGTCGGACGCCGCGGTCCCTGCTCGGGCGGCACCGGCGGCACCGGCCGCTCGGGCGGCACCGGTGGGACCGCCCGCTCAGGCCCAACCGGTGGGACCGCCCGCTCAGGCCCAACCGGCGGGATCGGCCGATCAGGCGCGACCGGCGCGTCGGCTGATGGCGACGTGACGGGCGCCGTCGCGGCCGACGCGCGAGGAGGCGGCGACGCGACCGGCGCCACCGGCTGCGGCGGACCAACGGACGGCGGGGACAGCGGGCCGACGGTCGGCGTGGGCGCGTGAGCAGACCACGTGACGGGCGGGACGACCGGACGAGCAGATGCGATGGGCGCGGTTGGGCCGGACATCTGCGCCGATCCGGCGACCGACAAGCCGCTGGGCGGCGGTCCGAGCACGGGGGACTGCGGGGCGGCGGGCACGCCGGGCGAGCGACCGTCTGCCGCAGCCGATACGTCGGCCACCGGTGCGGGTGGGGCCACCCCGGCGAGCGGAGCCGTCGGGAGGCCGACCAGGTCGGGGCCGGGCGGCGCGACGCTGCCGGCAGCGAGCGGACCCGGCGGGACCGCCACACCGGCCGCTACCGGACCGGGCAGGGGAGCAGCAGCAGACTCCACCACCGAGGCAGCGGCCGGCTGGGCAGCCGCAGCCGCCAGGACCGCACCCGCCGACGAGACACCCTCGGCAGCCGAACCCGCCGCACCCGAACCAACGAGCGATATCGACTCCGCAGGGCCCAGCGGCGTCTCCGACAGGGGTGGCAGCCCAGCTCCGAAAGGCGGCGCGAGGGGCGGACCCACCAGCCCGGACGCTTCCAGCGTGGACAGTCGACCGTCGAGTCGCGCCCGGAGCGCGGTGTCCGCTTGTGTGGTCGCCGATCCGGTGGCGCCGGAGACGGCCGCTCGGGCGGCGTCCTCCAGGGAGGTGAGACCCTGACCGGTGGCGAGACTGGCGGCGTTCTCCGCGATCGTCTCGCCGGCCATCTCCCGGCCGAGGTGCTCTCCGACGCGGGCGGCGCGGCCGGTGGCGTGCCGTCCCAGCCCGGCCAGCGGGGCGACCGCTCCGCCCGCCAGGCCACCGACCGCAGAGGTCCCGAGGTCGGTCAGGTCCAGCCCTTGCCGGCGGCCGGTGGTGTTCTGGTACGCCTGCGTGGCGAGGCTGACCCCGGCCTCCTCCCCCGCCTCGGCCAGCCCGCCGAGTGCGGATCGACGGGCCAGCCCGCGTACGCCGCCCTCGACGACCTGCTTGGCGGCCCGTTCGCCGGCCTCCCGCAGCCCGTGCCGGAGGGACTTGCGGGCGAGCTGCGCGGTGAGCCGCTTGAAGATCTGCTGCACGATCAGCCGGCTCGCGGTCATCGCCGCACCGGCCGCGGGCGAGGCGGCCCCGGCGGTGAGGGCGGTGGCGACGGCGAGGGAGAGCAGCTCGACGACGAGGATGCCCAGCTCGATCCAGACCTCGATCTTCGCGGCTTCCAGGTCGCAGCCGCACTCCTCGACCAGACGACCCAGGTCGGTGCTCACCGTCAGCAGAACGGGCAGCGGCGCCTCGTCGCCCTCGGCGAGCGCCCGCCAGGCCGCGTCGAACGCCTCGGCGACCGCGCCGACTCCGCCGTACGCCGCGCGGGTCTCGTCGGCGGCGGCGTGCGCGTCGGTCTGCGGGCCGACCAGGGCGGTGGCCACGGCGTACCACTGGTCGGCGAGGTCCCAGACGGCACGCTCGTTCCCGTCCGGCCACTCCACGCCGATCACCCAGTCGAGGGCCTCGTACACCCAGTCGGGAAGCTGCCACGGTGAGTAGTCGAGCGGGTGCGGGACTGGGCTCGGCAACAGGCTCATCAGCAGGACTCCCGGTCAGCGCGGGCCGAGCCGGGCCGGGCCCTCGGGACCCGTGGCGCGCACCCCGTCGAGCCGGGCACCGGCGGCGGCGTCCGTCTGGAGGTTGGCGTCGACCGAGCGCACCACGTCGGCGCCGAGCCCGGTCAGGCACCGACCGACGCCCTCCCACGCGCGCAGCACGGTCGCCTCGGCGTCGCGGTAGGCGCGGTCGAAGGCCGCCCCGATGTCGTCGCGGCCCCACGGCCGCTGGGCGCTGGCGGCGGCGATGTCCCCGCCGATCCGGGCGCGCCGGGCGGTCACCGCCTCACCGGCGAGGGAGAGGTCGTCACCCGCGCGGCGGGCCCGCCCGGGGTCGAGCCACAGGTGCCCGCCGCCCACGCCGGTCACGGGCGCGGGGCCGCGTCGGCCCGGGCGAGCAGCGCGCCGAAGTCTCCGGTACGCAGGAACTCCAGTGAGCCGGAGCCGGCGGGCAGGTAGCCGGCCGCCAGTTCCTGAGTGGACGCCACGGCCCTGGCGCTGGCCCGCCGGACGGTGTCGGTGACCGTACGCCCCAGCTTCGTCGCGTCGCGGTCCTGGTAGACGGCCGGGTCCAGCTCCACCGAGACGAGGTCCCCGCGCGCGCCGACGGTCACGGTGACCCGCCCGTCGGCGGAGCGTTCGGTCACCCGCAGCTGCTCCAGCTTCGTGCGCAGTTCGGCCAGACCGGACCGAAGCTGCTGGTACTGCCCGTACACCTCGTCGAAGCGCGCCCGTAGCGCGTGATTGACGTCGCGGTCCACGTTTTCGCCCACCGCCGAGCCTCCCCGTCACCGTCGGTAGGCCGAACCATACCGGGCGCGACGGATCCGTGGGGGTCGGGTAACTTCGATGCGTGATCGACCGACAACAGGCTGAACAACTCGCCGCCGTCTGGGCGCGTCGCGACTCCCAGCGCCTCGGCTACGAGTGCACGCCGACGGTCGACGAGTTCGACCTGGGTTACGTGATTTCGTCCACTGTGTCCACTCAAGCCCGGGCGCTCCCCGGTGACCTCCCGAGCACGGTGATCGACAAGGAGACCGGCGAGGTGACCACGTGGCCGAGGGTGGCGCCGACCGTGATCGAGGAGCTCTACCGGCGCAGCCGTCCGGACGGGCCGTCCGCGCCACGTACGGTCGATCCGGCGAGTCAGCTGCTGCGGGAGATCCGGCGGCTTCCCGCCCCGTCCGCCACCGCCCACCTGACCATCGACGGCCGGGTCTTCCGCGCCGCGGGCGCGAAGGGTGACGTCGTGCTGCGGCACCATCCGGTGGTCCAGCGCTACCTGGACGAGCTGCCGCCCGGGCATCTCACCCGGGGCGGTGACCGGCACGCGGAGCTGATCGTCGTCTCCGACGTCCTGCACGAGTACGACCACCGCCGGGCCGCCGAGGGCATCGCGCCGATGAGCCTCGGCGACGTCGAGTCGCTGCTCGCCGCGGCCCGCTTCGAGGTGTTCCGGGTGCGGGAGCAGGGCGACCCGGCCGGTGGCCCGGCCGAGCGGCCCTGCGACTCCTGCCTCAACTTCCTCGTGCACGTCAACGTGCTCCCCTGGTCGGAGCTGGCCTTCACCACCGAGTGGCAGCCCGACTCCCGCACCCCGCACCAACCGGGGCGGTTCCCACCGGAGGTCGCCGACGCGCTGGTCGACGGCGGTTGGGAGGAGACGACGTTCCACGCGACACTCGCCGAGGGTGTGATCGAGGAGACCGTGGGCATCGCCGGCCGGCAGCATCGGCATCACCCGTTCCCGGCGGCGATCCGGGCGATCAACAGGTTCCCCGCGATCCTCACCCGGCGGCGAGGCCCGGGTGAGGAGGTGTGGATCAGCCGGTTCACCACCAACCCGCTCCGGGGCGCGCACAGCGCCGACATCCTGGCCGACTTCGGCGCGGTGCTGGGCGTACGACTCTTCCCGCTCGGCGCCGACCACGGCGACAGCCTCTTCGCCATCGACGAGCGGGGGCGGGTGTTCGCGCTGGATCAGGCCGGCGAGTGGTTCCTCGGCGCGGACGTCGACGAGGCGCTGACCACCCTGCTGCTCGGTCGGGCACCGGCCCGGGTGCGTGACGACGGCACCTGGTGACCGCGTGCCGCCGCGGCCGGCGGTGCCCGCCCCGGCCGGCGCCCACCACACCACGAGGCGAAAGGCGGCCAGCAGGCCCGGGAGTCGGCCAGCAGGCCGGGCGACCAAGCGACCGGCGCTAGAGGCGCAGGCCGGTGAGCACCATGACGCGCGGTTCGGTGTAATCGTCCATGGCGCTGCGCAGCCCCTCGCGTCCGACGCCGCTGCCCTTGACGCCGCCGTAGGGCATCTGGTCGGCACGGTACGACGGCACGTCGCCGACGATCACCCCGCCCACGTCCAGGACGCGGGCGGCGAGGAACGCCGTCTGGAGATCGTGGGTGAAGACGCCGGCCTGCAGCCCGTACGCCGAGTCGTTGACCGCGGCGAACGCGGCCTCGTCATCGGTGACGGGGGCGACCACCAGCACCGGCCCGAAGACCTCCTCGGCGACGACCTTGGCGTCGGCGGGCACCCCGGTGAGCACCGTCGGCGGGTAGGTGGCGCCCTCGCGCCGGCCGCCGACCTCGATGGCGCCGCCGGCCCGCACCGCCTCGTCCACCCACTCCTCGACGCGGCGCGCGGCGGCCTCGGAGATCAGCGGCCCGACGTCGGTCCGCTCGTCGGTCGGGTCGCCGGTGCGCAGCTCCTGCACGGCGGCGACCAGCCTGGGCAGGAAGCCGTCGTAGAGCCACTCGTGGACGTAGACCCGCTGCACGGCGATGCAGGACTGCCCGGCCTGGTAGTTGGCGAAGGTGGCGATCCGGTGCGCGGCGAAGGTCAGGTCCTCGTCGGAGGCCCAGTCCGCGCAGATCACCGTCGCCGCGTTGCCCCCGAGTTCCAGCGTGACGTGCTTGTCGGGCACCGAGCGGCGGATGGCCGCGCCGACCGGTCCGGAGCCGGTGAACGACACCACCGGCAGGCGCGGGTCGGTGACCAGGTCGGCGGCGCGCTCGTTGGGCAGCGGCAGCACCGAGAACATGCCCGCCGGCAGGTCGGTCTCGGCGAGCAGCTCGCCCAGGAGCAGCGCGGAGAGCGGCGTCGCGGGCGCCGGCTTGAGCACGATCGGCGCGCCGACCGCGATGGCCGGGGCCACCTTGTGCGCGACCAGGTTGAGCGGGAAGTTGAACGGGGCGATGCCCAGCACGGGGCCGCGCGGCACCCGGCGCACCAGGGCGATCCGGCCGGTGGCCGCCGGGTCGGTGTCGAGCCGTTGCAGCTCTCCGGAGAAGCGCCGCGCCTCCTCGGCGGCCCACCGGAAGGTGGAGACCGCGCGACCCGCCTCGGCGCGGGCCCACTTCAGCGGCTTGCCGTTCTCGGCGGTGATCAGGTGCGCGACCTCGTCGGCCCGCTCGGCGAGCCGCCGGGAGACGTGGTCGAGCGCGGCGGCGCGCGCGTGCGCGGGCAGGGCCGCGGCCTCCCTGGCCACCGCGGCGGCGGCCGCGACGGCCGCCTCGACCTGGTCCGGCGTGGCGAGGGTGGTACGCCCCACCGCCCGGCCGTCGTACGGGTGGTGGACGGTCAGGTCACCGTCGCCGTGGGTGGGGCGACCGGCGACGTAGAAGGCTCTCGACTCCACGACCGCAGCGTAGACGACCCCGCAGGTTCACGGAAACGGTCGCCGCAGCCCTTGTCTGCCGCGAATTCAGTAGCCAAGATGGCAGTCAGATTGCGATAACCTCCGCTGATCCCGCCCCCGGCCACCCCTCGGAGACTCCTCATGAGTGACCAGCAGCAGCTGCGCAACTTCGTCAACGGCCAGTACGTCGACCCGGTGGACGGCGGATACGCGGACCTGGTCGACCCGTGCACGGGCGAGGTGTTCGCCCAGACCCCCGTGTCGGGCCCGGCGGACGTGGACGCGGCGATGACAGCCGCCGCCGGCGCGTTCGAGGGCTGGCGGGACGCCACCCCCGCCGAGCGGCAGAAGGCGTTGCTGAAGCTCGCCGACGCGGTGGAGTCCCGGGCGGCCGAGCTGGTCGACGCGGAGGTACGCAACACGGGCAAGCCCCGCCAGCTCACCGCCGACGAGGAGCTGCCGCCGGCCGTCGACGAACTGCGCTTCTTCGCCGGCGCGGCCCGCCTCCTGGAGGGCCGCTCGGCCGGCGAGTACCTCGCCGGGCACACGTCGTACGTGCGGCGTGAGCCGATCGGCGTCTGCGCCCAGGTCACGCCCTGGAACTACCCGCTGATGATGGCGGTCTGGAAGATCGCCCCGGCGCTGGCCGCCGGCAACACGGTGGTGCTCAAGCCGTCGGACACGACACCGGTGTCGACGCTGCTGCTGGCCGAGATCGCGGCCGAGTTCTTCCCGCCGGGCGTGTTCAACGTGGTCTGCGGTGACCGGGACACCGGGCGGTCCCTGGTCTCCCACCCCACCCCGCAGCTGGTGTCGATCACCGGCTCGACCCGCGCCGGGATGGAGGTCGCCGCGGCGGCGGCCCCGGACCTGAAGCGCACCCACCTGGAGCTGGGCGGCAAGGCGCCGGTGGTGCTCTTCGACGACGCGGACGTCGCGGCGGCTGCGGAGGCGATCGCGGTGGGCGGCTACTTCAACGCGGGGCAGGACTGCACGGCGGCGACCCGGGTGCTGGCCGGGCCCGGCATCCACGACGACTTCGTGGCCGCGCTGACCGAGCAGGCCCGCAACACGAAGACCGGCGCGCCGGACGACGAGGACGTACTCTACGGCCCGCTGAACAACGCCAACCAGCTCAGCCGGGTCAGCGGCTTCGTGGACCGCCTGCCCGACCACGCCGCGATCCGGACCGGCGGCTCCCGGGTCGGCGAGCGCGGCTTCTTCTACGCCCCGACCGTCGTCTCCGGTCTGCGCCAGCAGGACGAGATCATTCAGGACGAGGTCTTCGGGCCGGTCATCACCGTGCAGCGCTTCACCGACGAGGACGAGGCGGTGCGCTGGGCGAACGGCGTCGAGTACGGCCTCTCGGCGTCGGTCTGGACGAGGGACCACGGCCGCGCGATGCGGATGACCCGACGGCTGGACTTCGGCTGCGTCTGGGTCAACACGCACATCCCGTTCGTCTCCGAGATGCCGCACGGCGGCTTCAAGCACTCCGGCCACGGCAAGGACCTCTCGGTCTACAGTCTGGAGGACTACACCCGGGTCAAGCACGTCATGCACCACATCGAGGGCTGACCCGTGGCTTCCTCCGAGGACCTGCACAAGCGCCGCCAGGCGGCGGTCGCGCGCGGGGTCGGCAGCGTCGTCCCGTCCTACGTGGACCACGCGTCGGGTGGGACGATCACCGACGTCGACGGGCGGGAGTGGATCGACTTCGCCGCCGGCATCGCGGTCACCAACGTGGGCAACTCAGCGCCGCGGGTGGTCGAGGCGGTCCGCGCGCAGGTCGAGCGCTTCACCCACACCTGCTTCATGGTCGCGCCCTACGAGTCGTACGTGGCGGTCTGCGAGCAGCTCAACCTGCTCACGCCCGGCGGGTTCGAGAAGCGGTCGGCGCTGTTCAACTCCGGTGCCGAGGCGGTGGAGAACGCGGTGAAGATCGCCCGGCACGCCACCGGACGGCCGGCGGTGGTGGTCTTCGACCACGCGTACCACGGCCGGACCAACCTGACCATGGCGTTGACCGCGAAGAACATGCCGTACAAGCACCGGTTCGGGCCGTTCGCCGGCGAGGTCTACCGGGTGCCCATGTCGTACCCGCTGCGCGACGGCGGCCTCGACGGCGCCACCGCCGCCGCCCGAGCCATCGAGACGGTCGAGAAGCAGGTCGGCGCGGAGAACGTGGCCGCGCTACTCATCGAGCCGATCCAGGGTGAGGGCGGTTTCGTCGTACCGGCGGAGAAGTTCCTGCCGGCGCTGCGCGAGTGGGCGACGGCGGCCGGGGCGCTCTTCGTCGCCGACGAGATCCAGACCGGCTTCTGCCGGACCGGTGACTGGTTCGCCTGCGAACACGAGAGCGTCGAGCCGGACCTGGTCACCCTGGCCAAGGGCATCGCCGGCGGGCTGCCGCTGGCCGCGGTGACCGGCCGGGCCGACCTGATGGACGCGGTCCACGTCGGCGGCCTCGGCGGCACGTACGGAGGCAACCCGATCGCCTGCGCCGCCGCGCTCGCCGGCATCGAGACGATGCACGAACGGGACCTGGCGGGGGCGGCCCGGCGGATCGGGTCGGTGATGCTGCCCCGGCTGCACGCGATCGCCGAGCGGGACCCGCGGATCGCCGAGGTACGCGGTCGGGGCGCGATGCTCGCCGTGGAGCTGGTGCGGCCCGGCACGCTCACCCCGGATCCGGTCGCCACGGCCGCGGTGTCGGCCGCCTGCCACGCGGCCGGCCTGCTCACGCTGACCTGCGGCACGTACGGCAACGTGTTGCGGTTCCTGCCCCCGCTGGTCGTCTCCGACGCGGAACTGGCCCGCGGCCTCGACATCCTGGACGCCGCCTTCGGCTGAGGGCCCGGGCTGAGCGGCCCGTCGCCCGCCGTCGGGCGACGGCGGGCGAGGGGCCTCGTCAGCGCAGCAGCTCGACGGTGTTGCGGCGCACCAGGTTCTTGCCCGGCTCCCGGATCTGGTCCATGGCCGCCGTGTTGAGCAGCACGCAGCTGCCGGACGGCCCGGTCACCGTCACCGTGGTGGCCCTGCCGTTGTCCAGGTTGGTCACCCGCAGCCGGGTGCCCACCGGGAACCTGTCGCTCGTCGCCGCCGGCGCCCCGCCCTCGGCGAAGAACGTGATCGCGCCGGTGCAGGCCGCGCCCGGCGCCGCTCCGGGGGCTCCGGGCGACGCCGCGCCGGGCCTGGTGCTGCCGGGCTGGGCCGGCGGCGGCGGCAGCGCGACGTCACCGTCGACGCGCTCCACCACGTTGCGACGGATCACGTTCTTGCCCGGCTCCCGGACCAGCTCCATCGCCGTCGCGTTGAGGAGGACGCAACTGCCGGACGGCCCGGTCACCGTCACCGTGGCGGCCCTGCCGTTGTCCAGGTTGGTCACCCGCAGCCGGGTACCCACCGGGAACCGGTCGCTGGTCGCCGCCGGCGTCCCGCCCTCGGCGGAGAACGTCACCGAGCCCGGGCACACGGAGGCCCGCGCCGGGGCGGTGTCCGCGAACCCGAGCCCGGTGCCGACCGACACGACCACCGCCGCGACCACCGCCACACCCGCCGCCAGCGCGTGCTTGCGCTGCACCTTCACCCTTGTTCTCCCGTCGTCCGTGATGTCGTACGACGCCTGGTACGGACGGGCGGGCCACAACGTTCAGTGGGGGTGGGCGATCACAACGGACCGTAACGGGTGTGTGGCGCACCGGTCATCAGCGCCCAGTACCGGTCGCCGTAGGACCAGTGCCACCACTCCGTCGGATAGTTCACCAGACCGGCGCCGCTCAACGCCGACACCAGGATCCGGCGGTGCCGTCGGGCGGTGTCGCCGATCGACGGCGCGGCCGTGAAGCAGGCGTTGCGGCTCGCCTCCGGCGTGGCGTCGACGGCGGTGCCCATGTCCAGCTCCAGGCCGTCGTCCGTGCAGAGCGTCAGGTCCACCGCCCCGCCGGTGCTGTGCGGCGCCACCTCCACCGGCGACACGAACTTGGTCGTCTCCCGGTGCAGCCGCTCGGCCGACCAGTCCGGGTGCAGCCCGCGCAGCTCCTCCCGGTATCCGGTGAAGATCTCCAACTGCGCCTGGTACGGCCGGTAGCCCTCGATGACCAGCAGGCACAGGCCGTCGGGCAGCGCGCGCTGCGCGGCCAGCAACCGCTCGGCGACACCGAGACGCACCCGGGCGTACGCCCCGGCGGGATCGGCCGCGCGGGCGTCCAGCCGCAGGTCAGGCACGTCCCGCAGGTCGACGAGGGGGTCGCCGTCGTCGGTGGCGGGCACCGCCGCGACCCGGGGGTCGGAGAGCAGGATCACCGGGTAGCCTCCGGTCCGGCGGGACGGGGACGCGCGGCGTGCCGGGCGAACGCCAGCGCGACGAGCCGGTCCACGAGATCCCGGTAGCCCACGCCGGCGGCGGCCCACACCTTCGGGTACATGGAGTGTGCGGTGAAGCCCGGCATGGTGTTCAGCTCGTTGACGTAGAGGTCCCCGGTCGCCTCCTCGTAGAGGAAGTCGACGCGGGCCAGCCCCCAGCCGCCGATCGCCGCGAACGCGCGTACCGACAGGTCCCGGATCCGCTCCGCCACGTCCTCGGGCAGCGCCGCCGGCACGACCATCGGGTCGGCGTCGCCGAAGTACTTCTGCCGGTAGTCGAACCACCCGCCGGTGACGCGCACCTCGCCGACCGCCGACGCCTCCGGACGGCTCCCGCCGAGGACGCCGCACTCCAGCTCACGGCCGGTGACGCCCTGCTCGACCACCACGACGCTGTCGTACCGCAGCGCCTCGTCGATCGCCGCCGCCAGGTCGTCACCGTCGGCGACGCGGGAGATCCCGATCGACGAGCCCATCCGGGCCGGCTTGACGAACAGCGGCCGGCGCAACCCCACCACCAGCTTCTCCGGGTCGTCGGCGGCCCGGTAGGTCTCCGCGTCGAACGAGACGTGCGGGGTGATCGGCACCCCCTCGGCGCGCAACGCCCGCTTCATCGCCACCTTGTCCATCCCCACCGCGGAGGCGAGGATGCCGCACCCCACGTACGGCACGCCCAGCGACTCCAGCACCCCCTGCACCACACCGTCCTCGCCGAACGGCCCGTGCAGCACCGGGAACACCACGTCCAGCTCGGCGTGGACCGCGCCCGCCCCGTCGACGGCGGTCACCACGGCCGTCCCGGGCCGAGGGCCGGGCCGCAGCTCCACGGCCGGCCCGGTCACCGTCAACCGGTCGTCGATCGCCCGCTCCGCCCCGGTGCCGGCCACCAGGTCGGCGAGGACCGCGTCGGGCACCAGCCGGTAACCGCCGGTCCGGGTGACCCCGATGGCGACCGTGCGGTAGCCGCCGCCCGCCAGCGCCCGAGCCACGCCCAGGGCGGACGCGCAGGAGACCTCGTGCTCCGCCGACGGGCCGCCGAACAGGATTCCGATCCGAACCGGCGTGCTCATGCCACCCCTTCCCACTGCCGGGTCGCCAGTCGGGCGACCAGGTCCGCTTCCACGTTTCCGCCGGTCAGCACCACGCCGACCGTCCGGTAGTCCGTCCGCCGCCGGCCCGACCGCCCGACCGCGCCGGCGCCGGGCCGCCCCACCACCTCCACGTCCGGCTCACCCGCGAGGCGCAGCGCACCGGCCAGCCCAGTCGCGCCGGACGGCTCGGTGAGCACCTTCAGGTCCATCAGGAGCAGCCGGAACGCCTCGGCGATCTGGTCGTCGTCGACCCGGACCACCCCCCGGACGCGGTCCCGCAGGACGGCGAACGGCAGCTCGCCCACGCAGGTGGGGCGCAGGCCGTCGGCGATCGTGGGCGCCGGGGCCACCGGCGTCGGCCGGCCCACCGCCAGGCTGCGGGCCAGGGAGTCGCAGCCCACCGGCTCGACGCCGTACACGTCGACGGGTCGACCCTCCGCGGCCAGGCAGGCGCCCGCCACGCCACCGCCACCGCCGACCGGCACCACCAGCGCGTCCAGCGGGGTGCCGAGGCGCTCCGCCTCCTCGATCAGCTCCAGGCTCGCGGTGCCCTGCCCGGCCACCACGTCCGGGTGGTCGTACGCGTCGATGAGCGGCAGACCCTCGGCATCGCCCACCTGGCGGGCGGCCGCGAGCCGCTCGTCGAGGGTCGTCCCGGCCAGGACGACGCGCGCCCCGGCCGCCCGCGCCCGGGCGACCTTCGTCGACGCCGCGTCGACGGGCAGCACGACCGTGGCGCTCAGCCCGTGCCGGGCTGCGGCCAACGCCACCGCGACCGCGTGGTTGCCGGTGCTCTGCGCGACCACCCCGGTGTGCCCGGCGGCGGCGAGCCGGCCCACCGCCAGCATCGCCCCGCGCATCTTGTAGGAGCCGCCGGTCTGGAGGTTCTCCGCCTTCAGCAGGACGCGGACGCCGGCCAGCCGGTCGATCGCCGGCGAGTTCAGCACCGGCGTGCGGACCACCCGGTCCGACAGCCACCAGGCGGCCTCCTCGACGCGGACCCGGTCCGGCAGGGCCGGCGCGCGGGGCGTCGTGTCGGTGCGGGACATGACCTCTCCTTCGGTGTGGGACGCGGTGCGGGACGGCGCGCTTCGGGCATGCCGACGGTCGGGGTGCCGCGTACGCGGTCCCGCTGCTCTGGATGTGGGTTCTCGGCCGGCCGGATCGGCTCAGCGTCGGACGGGTAGCTGGACGTCGACCCGCAGGCCGCCGTACTCGGCGGGACGGGCCACGATCAGGCCGCCGTGCGCCTGCGTGATCGAGCGCGCGATGGCCAGGCCGAGCCCGGCTCCGCGACCGTGGTTCGTCCGGTCCCGGGCCAGGCGCCGGAACGGCTCGAAGAGACCGGCTACCGCCTCGGCCGGCACCACCTGACCGGTGTTGACCACGGTCAGCGCCGGTGAGTCGCCGACCACCACGGTGAGCGTGCCGCCGGGGCAGTTGTACTTGATCGCGTTCTCCACCAGGTTGGTCACCAGCCGCTCCAGCAGCACCCGCTCGCCCGGGACGATCCTCGGGCTCAGGTGGCTCTCCACCGTCACCCCGGCCGCCGTGGCCCGCTCCTGGTACGCGGCCAGCACCCCGTACGCGATCTCGTCGAGCCGCTGCGGTGTGCTCGACCGGAGCCCCTGGTCGCTCTCGCTGAGCGTGAGCAGCCCTTCGATGAGGCGCTCGTTGCGTTCGTTGGTCTCCAGCAGCTGGGCGGTCACCAGCTCCAACTGGTCCCCGTTGAGCGACCGGGACATGCCGACCTCGATGAGCGTCCGCTGGACCGCGAGCGGCGTACGCAGCTCGTGCGAGGCGTTCGCGGCGAACCGCCGCTGCCCCTCGTAGCCGGCCGCGACGCGTTCCATCATCTCGTCGATCGCCCGGGCCAACGCGGCCAGTTCGTCGCGTCCACGCGGCCGGATCCGGTGCCCGAGGTTCTGCGGCCCGACGTGCGCGATCGGCCCGGCGAGGTCCCGTACCGGCCGCAGGCACCACAGGGCGGCACCCCAGATCGCGACGATCGCGAGAGCGAGGAGGACGAGCATGGCCGCCAGCGGCAGCAATGCGTCGAGCTGGCGTGCCGGTTCGCACACCAGGCGCGAGCCGGGCACCGGCAGGTTGCAGAGCTCGTAGCCGGGGGCCCACAGCATGCCGATGACGTACTTCTCCAGGCCGGTCATCGAGCAGCCGACGAGCAGGGCGAGCACCCCGACGAGCAGGACGCGGCGGCGCGGGGTCACTCGGGGTCGCCGATCCGGTAGCCGGCGCGGGGCACGGTGTGGATGACGGCCGGCTGGCCGATCTTCTTTCGCAGGGTCATCACGGTGACCCGTACGGCGTTGGTGAACGGGTCGGCGAACTCGTCCCAGGCCTGCTCCAGCAGCTCCTCGGCGCTCACCACCCGGCCCTCCGCACGCATCAGCACGTGCAGCACGGCGAACTCCTTCGGGCTCAGGTTGACCGGCCGCCCGTCCCGGGTCACCACGTGCCGGGCCACGTCCAGCGCGAGCCCGTTCTGCTCCAGCACCGGCGGCACCGCCGGCGCCGACCGCCGCCCGAGGGCCTGTACGCGAGCGACCAGCTCGGCGAACGCGAACGGCTTGGTCAGGTAGTCGTCGGCGCCGAGGCCGAGCCCCTCGACCCGGTCCCGGATGCCGGCCGCCGCGGTGAGCATCAGGACGCGGGTCCCGGCACCGGAGCCGGCGAGGCTCCGGCACACCTCGTCACCGGTGTGACCGGGCATGTCCCGGTCGAGCACGGCCACGTCGTACCGGTTCACGCCGATCCGCTCGAGCGCCCCGTCGCCGTCGTAGCAGACGTCGACCGCCATCGAGAAGCGTCGCAGCCCCTCGGCGACCATGTCCGCCAGCAAACGCTCGTCGTCCGCCACCAGCACCCGCACGCTCTCCGCTCCCCCTGGTCCGTCGTTGCCCGCCCACGGTTTCAAGTCCCAGTTAAGGGTTCTGTAAGCACCCGCCCGAGCCATCTTCCACGCGCCAACCGAGCGGACAAATCGCCCCAAGATGTGCCAGCTATCGGACGTGACCCGCGTCACGCCGAAGACCGCACAACACCCCGCCCGCCACCCCGGCGATCTTGCAGTTGTGGTGCCAGGATTCGTGCTGGTTCACGTCTTTTGCGAGGCACCACAACTGCATGATCGACCGGGGCTTGGGTGAGGGCTAGCAGGGTGCGGCGTGGATGGGGGGTTATCCACAGGGGCTTTTGTTGTCCACAGGTGGGGTCTGGGGGGCTGCTTGGCGGATTTGGCGCGGCAGGGTGCCGGGTTATGGCAGAGCTGCACCGCTACGCGGACCTTCTCAGTGCCGGCCTCACCAGGGAACAGGTGCGACAGCGTCTCGACGCCGGAGCGTTCGACCGGCTGTCGCGGGGCGTCTACGGCGTCGGTGCCGACGCTCGCCATCACCTCGCGGCACTCATCCGCCGGCTTCCCGCCGACACGGTCCTCGGGCACTCCACCGGGGCTTGGCTGCACGGCTTCGGGGACCCCCATGACATCGTGCACGTGATCGTGCCAGCGGGCGTGGTCGTGCCGAGGATCAAGGGCGTGGTCGTACACCAGGCCGTCCTGCCGGTGCGCGCACCTGTCCGGATCGCGGGGTTACCCTGCGCGCCGGCCGCCCGGTGCGCGGTCGACCTCACTCGTGCGCTGCGCCGGATGGACGCACTGCCGGTGCTGGATCTGTGCCTGCGGGCGGGCGCGTGCCGGCCCGAAGAGCTGCTGGCCGAGGTGGCGCTCCACGGCGGGTTGCGTGGCGTGTGCCAGGCGCGGCAGCTGGTCCGGCTCGCGGACCCGCGCTCCGAGTGCCGGCAGGAGAGCCAGTTGCGGCTCCTACTGATCGACGGCGGCCTGCCCGCGCCGGAGCCGCAGGTCTGGGTGCGGGACAGGAACGGCATTCCGCTGTACCGGCTCGACCTGGGCTACCGGGAGCGCCTCATCGGGATCGAGTACGACGGCAGGACCCACCTCGCCCGTGACCGCCTGCGGAGCGACCGGGCGCGGATGAACTGGCTCGCCGCCAACGGGTGGCGCATGCGCTACTTCACCGACCTGGACCTCTACCGCCGTCCCGACCACATCCTGACCACCCTCAAACCGCTCTTCCTCCGCAGCTGACCCCTCTTCCGCCGGCGATCATGCAGTTGTGGTGCCTCGCAAAAGGCGCGAATCAGCACGATACCTGGCACCACAACTGCATGATCGACCGGAGAAGGCGGGGCGCGCGGAAGGGTCGGGCCGCGGCGGGAAGCGGCGGGGGTTAGCGCAGGACCAGGGTGGTGAGGGCGGTGGTCAGTAGGAGCACGGGGAGGGCGGAGAGGGTGCCGGCCGCCGACGCGGACCGGGGGCGGCCGCGCTTCACGGTCAGCCAGAGCAGCAGGAGGCTGATCAGCAGCGCCACGAACAGCGCCGGGGTCAGGGTGTAGAGGCCGAAGAGCAGCCACCGGTCCCGATCCGAGGTGCACTCCTCGCCGCAGCCCTCCGCCACGGCGCCGGGGAACAGCGCCGACCCGGCCGCGAAGGCCACGACCGCGGTCGCGTACCAGGCCAGGGTGACCAGGATCGTTGCGCGCGGATCAGTCCGGCGGGGATCGACGGGAGTCGCAGCCATTCGCCGATTATGACCGCCCCGCCACCGCCCCACGAACCCGGCCGGACACCGGGTGCCCGGCCGGTGCGAGGTGCCGCCGTCGAAGGGCGCTCCGACGATGACCACGTCCGCGTCGGCGTGGGAGGCGGGGTCGCCGAGGTCGCAGGCGGGTACGCCGAGGAAGGTCAGGTCCGGCCCGTACATGGCCCCGTAGCGGCTCATCGCTCCTCCATCCCCCACGGCGAGCCGTAGGCGGTGAGCAGGTCGAGGAAGGGTCGGGGTGGCAGCGCCTCCGGTCCGAGCACACCGGCGCCGGTCCACGCGCCGTTCGCGAGCAGTTCCAGGGCCACGATCGGGTTGACCGCGGTCTGCCAGACGACGGCCTGGTGGCCGTACTCGGTCATGGACCACTCGTTGTCGACGACGTGGTACAGGTAGACGCGGCGGGGGCGGCCATCGACGCCGGTGCCGGTGACGTACGTGCCGGCGCAGGTCTTGCCGCGCATCGCCGGGCCGAGGGTGGCGGGGTCGGGCAGGCAGGCGGCCACCACGTCGCGCGGGGTGACCTGCACACCGCCGACGCGCACCGGCGCGGTCGAGTCCAGGCCGAGCTTGTGCAGCGTCTTGAGCACGCCGATGAACTCGTCGCCGAGGCCGTACTTGAAGGTGACCCGCCGGGCGCCGACCCAGCGCGGGATGAGCAGCACCTCCTCGTGCTCGACGTTGACGCACTCGACCGGGCCGATCCCCTCGGGGAACTCGAAGACCTCGGGCTCGGAGAACGGCGGCGTCGTGTACCAGCCGCGGTCGGCCTCCCACACCACCGGCGGGTTGAGGCACTCCTCGATGGTCGTCCAGATGGAGAACGACGGCGCGAAGTCGTGGCCCTCGACGGTCAGGTTGGCACCGTCGCGGATGCCGATCTCGTCGATCTCGGTGAACAGTTCGTCGGCGGCGTACCGGGCGAAGATGTCGGACAGGCCCGGTTCGACGCCGATGCCGCAGAGGGCGAGGCGGCCGGCTTCGCTCCACCGCTCGGCGGCGGCGAACTGGGCGTCGCCGAGCTTCACGCCGGTCTCCGCGTAGGGGTTGCGTGGGTGCGGTCGGGACAGCGACATCGCCATGTCCAGGTAGTCCGCGGCGGCCGCGTACGCCCCCTCGAAGATCGGCAGCACGAAGCGTGGGTCGACCGCGTTCAGCACGTGGGTGATCCGGTGCTCCCGGCAGAGCGCGGCGACCTCGCCGGCCGACGACGCGTCGACCCGGGCGGCGACGAACCGGGCGTCGTGGCCGGCGACCGCGCGGCTCGCCCGGTCGAGATCGTGATCGGCGACCACCATGGTGTCGAAGAAGGAGCGGCGGGCGGCGATGGATACGGCGGCGGAGCCGACGCCACCGGCGCCGACGAGCAGGATACGCATCAGGAATCGAACCCCAAACCGAGACGGTCGAGCGTACGGAGCCAGAGGTTGCGCCGCCCCTCGTGCGCGTCGGCACGGGCGAGCGACCAGCGGGTGAGGTTGATGCCGACCGCGCGGAACGGTTCCGGCGGGAACGGCAGGGGTGTGCTGCGCACGAGGGCGAGCCGGGTCAGCGGGGTGTCGTCGCCGGCCAGCAGGTCGAGCATCACCCGCGCGCCGAACCGGGTGGCGCCGACGCCGAGGCCGGTGTAGCCCGCCGCGTACGCCAGCCGGCCCTCGTAGGCGGTGCCGAAGAACGGGCAGAACCGGGTGCAGGTGTCGATCACCCCGCCCCAGCGGTGACTGAACCGCACCCCGTTCAGCTGCGGAAACGTGGTGAAGAAGTGGTCGGCGAGGGTGGCGAAGGTCGCCGGACGCTGCTCCAACGCCGGGGCCAGCCGGTTGCCGTAGTGGTAGACGGCGTCGTACCCGCCGAAGAGGATCCGGCCGTCGGCGGTGATCCGGTAGTAGTGGAACTGGTTGCCGGTGTCGGCGATGCCCTGGCGGTTGGCCCAGCCGATCGAGGCGCGCTGGGCGGCGGTCAGCGGCTCGGTGGTGAGCGCGTAGTCGTACACCGGCACCAGCCAGGCCCGCAGCCGGCGCAGCAGCGGCGGGAACGCGTTCGTGGCGAGCACCATCCGCCCGGCCCGTACGCTGCCGGGGGCCGCGTCCCGGCCGCCGGCGGTGGCCGCCCGCAACGCGCCGCCGTCGCGGCGCAGCCCGGTCACCCGGGTGTGCTCGGCGATCCGCACCCCGACGTCCAGGCAGGCCCGGCGCAGTCCCCAGGCCAGTCTGGCCGGGTCGAGCAGGGCCACCCGGTCGCGGTCCCACATTCCGCCGAGGTACGTCGGCGAGTCCACCTCGGCGCGGACCTCGTCGCGGTCGAGCAGCCGCACGTCGTGTCCGTGCCGGCGGGCCAGGTCGGCGTCGGCGGCGAGCCCGGCGAGCTGGTACGGCTCGACGGCGACCGCCAACTCGCCCGTGCGTTCGAAGTCGCAGTCGATGCCGTGTTCGTCGAGGGTCGCGGCGATCGCGGTCAGGTTCTGCCGGCCGAGCCGCTCCAACTCGCCGATCTCGCCGGGGAACCGGTCGGCGCCGTTGGCGAGCCCGTGGGTGAGCGAGGCGGCGCAGAAGCCGCCGTTGCGTCCGGACGCCGCCCAGCCGCAGGTGCCCGCCTCGACCAGCAGCACGTCCCGGCCCGGGTCGTCCCGCTTGGCCAGCAGCGCGGCCCACAGCCCGCTGTAGCCGCCGCCGACCACCAGCAGGTCGGCCGTGTGCCCACCGTGCAGCGGCGGCAGCGGGTCGGGGCGCTCCGGGCGGTCCAGCCAGTACGGCGTGGGCGCCGCGTCGGCCAGCGCCCGGCTGGCGTGCGGGCCGGTCATGACGCGCGCCGCGCCATCGCGCCACCGCACACCGGACGGGCGGCCACCGCGCCGCCGCGCTCCGGACCGCCTGCCGCCGCGCCGCTCACCGGACGGCCTCCGCCTCGCCGGCCGAACCTGATCCGCTGCCGCCCGCCGCCGGGTTCACCCGCAGGGCGGCGCGTTGGCGTCGCCGGCCGGGCAGCGTGCTGGCGAGCACGAGCAGCAGCGCGATCGCGAACATCGCGGTGCCGATGACGTTGACCTGCGGTGGGATGCCGCGCTGGGCGGCGCCCCAGACGTACATCGGGAACGTGACGGTGGTGCCCGCGTTGAAGTTCGTGATGATGAAGTCGTCGAAGCTCAGCGAGAAGGAGAGCAGCGCGGCGGCCACGATGCCGGGCAGCACCAGCGGCAGGGTGATCCGCCGGAACGTCTGCCACTCGTTGGCGTAGAGGTCCATCGCGGCCTCCTCCAGCCGCGAGTCCATGCCGGCGAGCCGCGCCTTCACCGTCACCACCACGAACGAGACGCAGAACATGACGTGCGCGATGACGATGGTCCAGAAGCCCTGCGGCACCCCGGCGGCGACGAAGAGGGCCAGCAGCGACGTGCCCATCACCAGCTCCGGCGTCGCCATCGGCAGGAAGATCAGCACGTTGATGCCGGACCGGCCGCGGAACCGGTGCCGCGCCAGGGCGAACGCCATGAGCGTCCCGAGGACGGTGGCCACGACCGTGGCGAGGAAGCCGATCTGGACGCTGCGCACGACCGCGTCGCACATGTCGGAGGTGGCGCACGGGTTGCGCCAGTTGTCGAGGGTGAACTCGTGGAAGTCGTACGAGAGGCGGCTCGACGGCCGGTTGAACGACAGGCCGGCCACCACCAGGATCGGCAGCGACAGGTAGCCGAGCACCAGCAGCGCCACGAGCAGGACCCACCGGTCGGCGAGCCACCGGGAGACGCGGTGCGTCACAACACCTCCTCCGTGCCGGCGCGGCGCAGGTAGCCGAAGACGACCGCGAGGATCGCCGCCATCAGCAGGAACGACAGGGCCGCGCCCTGCGGGTAGTCGAGCCGGACCAGGAACGCCGAGTCGATGACGTTGCCGATCATGTATTCGTTGGGCGTGCCGAGCAGTTCCGCGTTGATGTAGTCGCCGCTGGCCGGAATGAAGAAGAGCAGCGTCCCGGCGACCAGGCCGGGCATGGACAGCGGCAGCGTCACCCGCCGGAACGCGTGGACGGGGCTCGCGTACAGGTCGCTCGCCGCCTCCAGCAGCCGGTGGTCGAGCCGCTCCAGGCTCGCGTACAGCGGCAGCACCAGGAACGGCAGGAAGTTGTACGTGAGGCCGAGCACCACCGCGAACGGGGTGGCGAGCAGGCGGCCGTCCGGGCCGAGCAGGTGGACGTCGCGCAGCAGCCCGACGAGCCAGCCATTGTCGGACAGGATCGTCTTCCAGGCCAACGTGCGCACCAGGAAGCTGGTGAACATCGGCGCGACCACGCACACCAGCAGCAGGTTCTTCCACCGCCCGGCCTTCTGGGCGATCGCGTACGCCAGCGGGTAGCCCATCAGCAGGGCGAGCACCAGGGCCAGCCCGGCGTAGAGGAACGATCGGGTGAACTGCGGCCAGTACGCCGACAGCGCGTCCGGGTAGTTGCCGAACGCCCAGGTCAGCGCGTACCCGGTGGAGAGTGAGCCGCTGGGGTCGTAGAGGCTGGCGGCGGCGAGTTGCAGCAGTGGCAGGGCGAAGAAGACGAACAGCCAGGCCGCACCGGGGAGCAGCAGCAGGTAGGGCAGGAACCGGTAGCGTCCGCGCCGGGCGGGCGGCGGTGGGTTCGCCGCCGACTGTCCGGTCGGCACGTGCGCCAGGGCGCTCACGACGGAAGTCCCACCGGTTCGTCGACGACCGGCGTGGTCCGGTCCGCCTCGCCCGGCTCCCGGGGCAGCAGGAACGCGTGGCGCGGGTCCCAGTGCGCCAGCGCCTCGGTGCCGACCGGCAGCCGCTCGGTCGCGCCGCTGTTGGCGGAGAAGACCGACACCTCACTGCCCCAGGCGGTGCGCAGCAGGTACTGGGTGCTGACGCCCACGTACGAGGCGTCGGTGACCACCCCGGCGACGTGCTGGTGGCCGGCGGGGATCTGGTCGGCGGAGCCGACCAGATGCAGCTTCTCCGGGCGTACGCCCAGGTGGACCGGACCCCGGTCGGTGCGTGCCCGGTCGGCGGGCACCGAGTAGCGGGTGCCGTGCGCGGTGACCGGCACGTCGTCGCCGGTGGGTCCGGCGGCCTCGCCGGCGAGCAGGTTGGACTGGCCGAGGAAGTTCGCCACGAAGGCGGTGGCCGGATACTCGTAGAGGTCGGCGGGGGCGCCCAACTGCTCGATCCGGCCGGCGTTCATCACCGCGACCGTGTCGGCCATCGTCATGGCCTCCTCCTGGTCGTGGGTGACGTGCACGAAGGTGATGCCGACCTCGGTCTGGATGCGCTTCAGCTCGATCTGCATCTGCCGGCGCAGCTTCAGGTCGAGCGCGCCGAGCGGCTCGTCCAGGAGCAGCACCTGCGGGTGGTTGATGAGCGCGCGGGCCAGCGCGACCCGCTGCTGCTGGCCGCCGGAGAGCTGGGCGGGGCGGCGCCGGCCGTAGCCGTCGAGCTGCACCAGGGCGAGCATCCGCTCGACCTGGTCGTCGACCTTGCGGATGCCGCGCCGGCGCAGCCCGAAGGCGACGTTCTCGGCGATGTCCAGGTGCGGGAAGAGGGCGTAGCTCTGGAACACCGTGTTGACCGGCCGCTTGTAGGGCCGCAGCCGGGCGATGTCCCGGTCACCGAGGAGCACCTGGCCGCTGGTCGGCTCCTCCAGGCCGGCGATCATGCGCAGGGTGGTGGTCTTGCCGCACCCGGACGCGCCGAGCAGGGCGAAGAAGGAGCCCTGCGGGATGGTCAGGCTGAGGTCGTCCACCGCGGTGAAGATGCCGAACCGCTTCGTGAGGTTGGCCAGGCGCAGGTCGCCGGCCGGTGTCTCGCGTCCCACTGTCGTCCGCCCAATCCGTCGTCAGGCCCCGATGACCTGCTGGAACTTGCCTTCGTACTCGCGCTCCTGCTTCTCGTCCAGGGCCATGAACACCTTGGACTTCGCGAGCATCGCCTCGTCGGGGAAGATCAGCGGGTTGGCGGCCAGCTCGGGATCGAGCTTCTCCATCTCGGCCTGGGCACCCTGGACGGGGCAGATGTAGTTCACGTACGCGGCCAGCCGCGCGGCCACCGCCGGCTCGTAGTAGTAGTTGGCGAGCTGCTCGGCGTTGCCCTTGTGGGTGGCCTTGTTGGGGACCACCATGTTGTCCGACCAGAGCATCACCCCGGACTCCGGCACCACGAACTTGACCGACTCGTCATCGAAGCCGAGCTGGATGACGTCGCCGGACCAGCCGACGCACGCGGCGATGTCGCCCTTGGCCAGGTCGGGCGCGTAGTCGTTGCCGGTGAACTTGCGGATCTGCCCGGAGTCGACGGCCTTCTTGAGCTTGTTGAGCGCGTCGTCGAACTGGGCGGCGGTGAAGTTGGCCGGGTCGTGGCCGTTGGACTGGAGCAGCAGCCCCATCGTGTCGCGCATCTCGGACAGCGCGGTCACCTTGCCCTTGAGGTCGGGGCGGGTGAGCAGCTCGTCGACGGTGCGCAGCTCCTTGGTGACCTTGCCGTTGTAGGCGAGGCCGGCCAGGCCCGACTGCCAGGGGACGGCGAGCTGGTTGTCCTTGTCGAACGAGCGGCCCTTCAGCGACGGCAGCAGGTTGGCCTCGACGTTCGGGATCTTGGATTTGTCGAGCTTCTGGATCCAGCCGAGCCGGATCATGCGGGCGGCCATCCAGTCGGTGAGCACCATGATGTCCCGCCCGGTGGACTGACAGCCGGCGAGCTGGTTCTGCACCTTGCCGAAGAACTCGTTGTTGTCGTTGACGTCCTCGGTGTACGTGACCTCGATGCCGGACTTGGCGATGAACTCGTCGAGCGTGGGCCGCTTCGACTCGTCCTTGTCGTCCACGTCCATGTACTGCGGCCAGTTGGAGAAGGCGAGCTTCTTCTCGGTGCCGGAGAGGTCTTCGCTCACGCAGCCGGCCTCGGTCTGCTGTGCGCCCTTCGTGCCGCAGCCGGCCAGCGAGCCGCCGGCGGCGAGCAGCGCGGCCGAGCCGAGGGTGCCGGTGAGCAGACCACGCCGGGAGAGGGGCCGGAGGGGACTACGCATGTGACGACTCCTTTAGGGGTCATCGTCGGCGGCGGGGACGGGGGTGACGCAGCCGGCGGGAGGGTCGAGTGCGATGGAGGACTGATCCTGACATGGGGTGACCCTCCTTACAAGGGATTCCGTTGCGGGATTAGCTCTTGACGACGAAATACGCCAGACTGCGCGAGGCACTAGGCTAACCGCGCGGCAACGGACATGGGGAGCGGTCGATGACCAACCGGCAGCAGGAGAGCGGCAACGGCGGACGGCGGCTCGCCGTGCGCGACGGCGCCAGTCACGCTCTGCTCGACGACGTGGCCAAGCAGATCATCGAGCAGCTCCAGGAGGACGGCCGCCGCCCGTACGCGACCATCGGCAAGGCGGTCGGGCTCTCCGAGGCGGCCGTGCGGCAGCGGGTGCAGCGACTCCTCGACGCCGGCGTCATGCAGATCGTCGCGGTCACCGACCCGCTCCAGCTCGGCTTTCCGCGCCAGGCGATGATCGGCCTGCGCACCGACGGCGACCTCGAGGCGGTGGCCGACCGCCTCGCCGAGCTGGAGGAGGTCGACTATGTGGTGATCACCGCCGGCTCGTTCGACCTGCTCACCGAGGTGGTCTGCCGCAACGACGACCACCTGCTGGAGATCCTGCAACGACTGCGGGCCGTCGAGGGCGTGCTCTCCACCGAGGCGTTCGTCTACCTCAAGCTCCGCAAGCAGACCTACACCTGGGGCACCGCCTGACGCGGGGCGGCGGCGAGGGCTCCCGACGGCCGCAAACGGGTGGTACGGAATTCGTTGCGGCCAGGGGAACCACTCGCTGAATCCGTTGCCATATCAGTCACACGCCACCGATCCCACTTGCCAGGAGCGGCTGGGCTGTGCGATAACCGTTGGCAGAGCGGCCGGTACGTCCCCCTGACCGGCCCGAGACCGATGGGGCTGACATGGCCAACGCCACCGACCACCTCTGGATGCACTTCACCCGGATGGCGAGCTACTCCGCCGCCGAGGTGCCGACGATCGTGCGCGGCGAGGGAGCGTACGTCTGGGACTCGCAGGGCCGCCGCTACCTGGACGGGCTGGCCGGCCTGTTCGTCGTCAACGCCGGCCACGGGCGCACCGAGCTCGCCGACGCCGCCGCCAAGCAGGCGGCCGAGCTGGCCTACTTCCCGCTCTGGTCGTACGCCCACCCCAAGGCCGTCGAGCTGGCCGAGAAGATCTCCACGCTCACCCCGGGCGACCTCAACCGGGTCTTCTTCACCACCGGCGGCTCGGAGGCGGTCGAGGCGGCCTGGAAGCTCGCCCGCGCCTACTTCAAGCGCACCGGGCTGCCCAACAAGCACAAGGTGGTCAGCCGCTACATCGCCTACCACGGCACCTCCATGGGCGCCCTGTCCATCACCGGCCTGCCCGGCATCAAGAGCGACTTCGAGCCGCTGGTGCCCGGCGGCATCAAGGTGCCGAACACCAACTTCTACCGGGCGCCGGAGCACGGCGACTCCCCCGAGGCGTTCAGCCGGTGGGCCGCCGACGAGATCGGGCGCGCGATCGAGCGGGAAGGACCGGACACCGTCGCCGCGGTCTTCTTGGAGCCGGTGCAGAACTCCGGCGGCTGTTTCCCGCCGCCACCCGGCTACTTCGAGAGGGTTCGCGAGATCTGCGACGCGTACGACGTGCTGCTCGTCTCCGACGAGGTGATCTGCTCCTGGGGTCGGCTCGGCGAGTACTTCGGCGCCGTCCGCTACGGCTACCAGCCCGACATCATCACCACCGCGAAGGGCATCACCTCCGGCTACGCCCCGCTCGGCGCGATGATCGCCAGCGACCGGCTGATGGAGCCCTTCCTCACCGAGACCGGCATGTTCGCCCACGGGGTGACGTTCGGCGGTCACCCGGTCTCCTGCGCGGTGGCCCTGGCCAACCTGGAGGTCTTCGCCCGGGAGGATCTGGTCGGGCACGTCCGCGCCAACGAGGGGGCGTTCCGCGCCACCCTGGAGAAGCTCAACGACCTGCCGATCGTCGGGGACGTCCGGGGCGACGGCTACTTCTACGGCATCGAGCTGGTGAAGGACAAGACCACCCGGGCGACGTTCGACGAGGCCGAGTCGGAGCGCCTGTTGCGCGGCTTCCTCTCCACCGCGCTGTTCCAGGCCGGGCTCTACTGCCGCGCCGACGACCGCGGCGACCCGGTGGTGCAGCTCGCCCCGCCGCTGATCGCCGACCAGCAGCAGTTCGACGAGATCGAGCAGATCCTCCGGGCCGTGCTCACCGAGGCGTGGCAGCGTCTCTGACCGCCGTGTCCTACCAGGAGCTGTCGTACTGGCTGTCCACCGTGGACGAGCCGCTGACACCGCGCCCGGCGCTGCCCGGCGACACCGACGCGGACGTGGCGATCGTGGGCGCCGGCTACACCGGGCTGTGGACGGCCTACTACCTGGCGTCCGCCGACCCCACCCTGCGCGTCGTCGTACTGGAGCGGGAGATCGCGGGTTACGGGGCGTCCGGCCGCAACGGCGGCTGGTGCTCCGCGCTCTTCCCCACCTCGCTGACCGGCCTGGCCCGTCGGCACGGCCGGGACGCGGCGATCGCGATGCGGCGGGCGATGCGGGAGACCGTGCGTGAGGTCGGTCGGGTCGTCGCGGCCGAGGGCATCGACTGCGACTGGGCGTCGGGCGGAACGGTCGTGCTCGCCCGCACCGACGCCCAGCTCGGCCGCGCCCGCGCCGGGGTCGAGGAGTCGCGGGCCTTCGGCTTCGGCCCCGACGATCTCGCGCTGCTCGACGCCGGCGAGGCCGCGGCCCGCTGCGGCGCCGAGGGCGTACGCGGCGGGACGTACACGCCGCACTGCGCGGCCGTGCACCCGGCGAAGCTGGTGCGGGGGCTGGCCCGGACGGTCGAGCGGCTCGGGGTGACCATCCACGAGCGCACCCCGGTCCGCGAGCTCCGGCCGGGCGCCGCCGTCACCCCCGCGGGGGTGGTTCGCGCGCCCGTGGTGGTGCGGGCCACCGAGGGCTGGACGGCGGGGCTGCCGGGGCTGCGGCGTGCCGTGGCGCCGGTCTACTCGCTGATGGTGGCCACCGAGCCGCTGCCCCCGCAGACCTGGGCGCGGATCGGGCTGGCCGCCCGGGAGACGTTCTCCGACCATCGGCACGTGATCATCTACGGGCAGCGCACGGCGGACGGTCGGCTGGCCTTCGGCGGCCGGGGCGCCCCCTACCACTTCGGGTCACGGGTCCGGCCCGGCTACGACCGGGAGCCGGCGGTCTTCGACGCGCTGCGTCGTACGCTCGGCGAACTCTTCCCGGTGCTCGGGCCGGACGTGCCGGTGACCCACCGGTGGGGCGGGCCGCTCGGGGTGGCCCGGGACTGGACGGCCTCGGTGAGGCTGGACCGGACGACCGGTCTCGCCTGGGCGGGCGGGTACGTCGGCGACGGCGTCTCGACCACGAACCTCGCCGGCCGTACGCTGGCCGACCTGATCCGGGGCGTGGCGAGTGACCTGACCGCGCTGCCCTGGGTGGGGCACCGGTCCCCACGTTGGGAGCCGGAGCCGCTGCGCTGGCTCGCGGTGAACGCCGGCCTGCGGGTCATGGCCTCGGCGGACGCGGCGGAGGCTCGCACCGGCCGTCCTGCCCGCCGCGCGGCGGTCTTCGGCCGCTTCCTCGGCCACTGATCCCGGGCCGCCGGCGCCCCGGGGCCACCCCGACGTCCCTTTCCGGAACCGGCACCCCCGCGGCCGTCGGCTCCCTAGCCTGACAGGCAGGAGCATCCGGAGGGAGGCCAGCATGAGCACGGAGGCGGTCATGGCCGCGTTCGACGGCCAGCAGGAGATCGAGCTGACGGTGACGGGACGCAAGAGCGGCCGGCAGATCAGCCGGCCGGTGTGGTTCGTGCAGGAGGAGCAGAGCATGTTCCTCGTGCCGGTGACCGGCTCGGACAGCCACTGGTACAAGAACGTCCGCCGGACGCCGATGGTCCAGGTGGCCGCGAACGGGACCTCGGTGAGCGCGCCCGCGACCCCGATCACCGAACCGGACCAGGTCGACCACGTGGTGGCGATGTTCCGCGACAAGTACGGCGCGGACCAGGTGGCGAGCTACTACCCGAAGCACGACGTCGCCGTGCAGGTGCCGCTCGGCTGAGACCGGCCCCCGGTCAGACGTTCGGGGGGATGACCCGCAGGTGGCCGCGACGGCCCGTCGAGTGCGCCTGCGGGTCCTGGTCGTCCTCCGGCGGACGGGGAGTCGGCCGGGCCGCCTCACGGACCGCCTCGGCCAGGGCGACCAGGTCGTCGGTGGTGGGCGGCGGCGGCTCGAACTCGCCCTCGTGACGCACCACGTCCCAGCCCCGGGGGGCGGTCAGGCTGCGGGCGTGCGGCTCGCAGAGGTCGTAGGTGTGGGGCTCGGCGAAGGCGGCCAGCGGCCCGACCACGGCGGTCGACTCGTTGTAGACATAGGTCAATGTGGCGACCGCTTGCCGGGGGCAGCCGTTACGGGAGCAGCGCCGTGGTGACCTCACGGCGGCAGGGTATCTCCATTACCGGCTCCAGCGCACCGCTTCGCGTTGCGACACGCCCGTCATGGTGATCACAGTTGCGGCGCCCGGCGGGCCGTCCCGACTCCGGCGCGCCCGACCGGCGGCGCTGCCGCAGGCCAGGCCGGCGCGGGGGCTACCCTTTGCCTCATGACGAGCCCGGAACACCGCCGCCCCGGCTCCGGCCGGCGCGCGCACCGCGACCGGCACGGCCGCGGCCTGCGCGGACGGCTGGTACCGGCGACCGTGCCGCTGGCCCGGACGAAGGCCGAGGTCTTCGACGACCTGGTCCTGGACACGGTCGAGACGTTGGAGCGCCGGTTCGCCAAGGAGTTGGCCGGGGTCGAGTTCGCGGTGGAGGACGTCCCGCCCGACCTGAACGTGTACGACTCCGACGTGCTGGAGGACGGCGAGGTGCCGCTGGCCCGGCTCCTGCCCGGCCGGCCGGGCCGGCAGGAGGTGCCGCCCCGGATCGTGCTCTACCGCCGGCCGTTGGAGTTCCGGGCGATGGACCGCGAGGACCTCGCCGACCTGGTGCACGACGTGATCATCGAGCAGGTGGCGAACCTGCTCGGGGTCGACCCGGACGAGCTGGCGTGAACACCGTGGCTGGCCTGCGCTGTCCGGCTGGCGTGAGCGGCCCGGCCCCCACCGGGCCGCTGAACGCCGTCGTGCCGGCTCGACGCCGGCGACCGGTCTGAACCCGGGCGGCCCCCACCGCCCCGGCCCGACCGTCGGTCAGGCGGCCCGCCGCTTCAGCTTCCGCCGTTCCCGCTCGGAGAGCCCACCCCAAATCCCGAACCGCTCATCGTGGCCGAGAGCGTATTCCAGGCACTCCGTCTTGACCTCACACCGCGAGCAGATCCGCTTCGCCTCGCGGGTCGAACCGCCCTTCTCGGGAAAGAACGCCTCGGGGTCGGTCTGCGAGCACAGCGCTCGCTCCTGCCACTCCGGCGCGTTTCCGAGCAGGTCGGCCACCTCAAGCTGGCCGTCCATCAAATGCCTCCTTGTCGCGCACCGGCGTCATCGCCGCTGCAACCCCCCACGCGAAAGGCGTGCCTGTCCGTCCGGTCCCGTTTTGATGCGTTCCGTGCGAACAACCCCATTCAAATTACACGCGTGTAATGCGTGCGCCGTCAAGCCAAACTTGATAATGGAGTCGCCCTCCCGACACGCCCCGGACGGCCACCTGACCACCCGGCCCTCGCAACCTGCCCTATCGATTCAGACCCCGGCCGAGTAACGCCCTCTCCGGCGAGTTGCCGGAGTTTTCTCCCGTGGCGCCCCCGTCCGGACCCGTGTCGAGCAGCCTTCGACCCGCCACGGGGGACGGTCACGACCGCAATGCTGATCTTGGTGGCACAGGTTAACGCGAGTCGGGCGAGACCGCCCGTCGAGCGGGAAACAGCGACCACGCCCCGCCCACCATGTGGACAGGACGCGGCGCACGGACGGCGTTCCCGAGTCAGCCGGAACTCCCCCGGATGCCGCCCGGCCAGGTGAACTCGGCGATCGCTCCCTCATCGACGGAGACCGTCCCGGCGGGTGTGCGCTCGTCCCACCAGACGGTATAGCGACCGGCGGGCAGGTCCGGACAGACGGCACTGTGGAAGGTGCCGCCCCGCACCCGACGATCCCGCACCGTCGCGTGCGTCGACCGGGGGTACGGCCGCCGCAACGGAAAGGTTCGATCTCAGCCGTGCACGTGACCGTACGCGGTGGTACGCCGACGCGCCGGTCGCCCGGCCGCCTCGGCGATCGCCCGCAACTGCTCCTCCGTACGCGCCGACCCGTTCGCGGACCCGGCCATCCGGGAGATGGTCTCCTCCATCAGCGTGCCGCCCAGGTCGTTGCAGCCACCCTGGAGCATCGCCACCGTGCCGGCGTCGCCGAGCTTCACCCACGAGCACTGGATGTTGTCGATCCGCCCGTGCAGCAGCAGCCGGGCCATGGCGTGCACCGCCCGGTTCTCCCGCCACGTCGGCCCCGGGCGAGCGATGCCGGCCAGGTAGATCGGGGCGTTGGTGTGCACGAACGGCAGCGCCACGAACTCGGTGAAGCCCCCCGTGCGGTCCTGCACGTCGGCCAGGACGCGGAAGTGCGCCAGCCACTGCCCCGGGTGGTCGACGTGGCCGTACATCATCGTGGAGCTGGAGCGGATGCCCAGCTCGTGGGCCGTGCTGACCACGTCGACCCAGGCGGCGGCCGGCAGCTTGCCCTTGGTCAGCACCCAGCGGACGTCGTCGTCGAGGATCTCGGCGGCGGTCCCCGGGATGGTGTCCAGGCCGGCCTCGCGCAGCTGCGTCAGCCACTCCCGCACCGGCACGCCGGCCTTCGCCGCCGCGGTGACGATCTCCATCGGCGAGAACGCGTGCACGTGCATCCCCGGCACGCGCGCCTTGATCGCCCGCACGATGTCGGCGTAGCCGGTGACCGGCATCTTCGGGTCGATGCCGCCCTGCAGGCACACCTCCGTCGCGCCGGCCGCCCACGCCTCCTCGGCCCGGTCGGCCACCTGGTCCACCGAGAGCCGGTACGCGTCCGCGTCCCGCTCCCGCTGGGCGAAGGCGCAGAACCGGCAGCCCACATAGCAGACGTTGCTGAAGTTGATGTTGCGGTTGACCACGTACGTCACGTCGTCGCCGACGGTCGCCCGCCGCACGTCGTCGGCGAGCCGGCAGAGCTCGTCCAGCGCCGGCCCGTCCGCGCCGAACAGGGCCAGCGCGGCGTCGGTGTGCCGGCGCTCCAGCAACGCGGCCGGGTCGTCGGCGGCCAGCCGCAGCGCGGCCCGCAGATCGTGGTCGCCGGCACCGGCCGGCGCGGCGGTCACCTTCGTGGCCACCTCCGCCCAGTCGCCGTAGACGCTGTCGAAGTCGCCCCGGCGATCCGTCGTGCGACCGGCGGTGTCGATGGTGACGTGCAGGTCGGTACGCCCGCCGAACACCTCGTCCGGCTCCTGCCACGGACGGCCGACCGGACGGGCGTCCTCGACCGCCAGGCCCGTCTCCGGGTCGGCCAGCGCGGTGACGTGCGCGAGCAGCCGCGGGTCGAGCCACGGGTCGCCGGCCCGGACGTACTCCGGGTAGACGGTCAGCCGCTCCCGCAGGGTGAAACCGGCCTCCGCCGTACGCCGGGCCAGGTCGTCCAGGTGCGGCCAGGGGCGCTCCGGGTTCACGTGGTCGGGGGTCAGCGGTGACACCCCACCCCAGTCATCGATGCCGGCGCGCAGAAGCAGGTCGTACTCGCCCTCGATGAGGTTCGGCGGGGCCTGGATGCGCGCCCGCGGGCCGAGCAGCACCCGGGCCACCGCCACCGTGGCGGCCAGATCGTGCAACTCCGCGTCCGGCATGCCGCGCATCGCCGTGTCCGGCTTGGCGCGGAAGTTCTGCACGATCACCTCCTGGAGGTGGCCGTACTCCCGCTGCGCGCGGCGCATCGCGAAGATCGCGTCGACCCGCTCCGCGTGGGTCTCGCCGATGCCGATCAGGATGCCGGTGGTGAACGGCACGCCGACGCGGCCCGCGTCGTCGAGCACGCGCAGCCGCACCGCCGGCTCCTTGTCCGGCGAACCGAAGTGCGGGCCACCCGGCTCCGACCACAGCCGCGTCGCCGTGGTCTCCAGCATCATGCCCATGCTCGGCGCCACCGGCTTCAACCGCTGCAGCTCCGACCAGGAGAGCACGCCCGGGTTGAGGTGCGGCAGCAGCCCCGTCTCCTCCAGCACCGCCACCGCGCAGGCCCGCAGGTAGTCCAGGGTGGAGTCGTAGCCCCGCTCGTCGAGCCACTGCCGGGCCGCCGGCCAGCGCTCCTCCGGCCGGTCACCGAGGGTGAACAGCGCCTCCTTGCAGCCCTGCGCCGCGCCCTCCCGGGCGATCGCCAGGACCTCGTCCTTCTCCAGGTAGGCAGCCGGCAGCCGGTGCGGCACGGTGGCGAAGGTGCAGTAGTGGCAGCGATCCCGGCACAGCCGGGTCAGCGGGATGAAGACCTTCTTGGAGTACGTGACGACGCCCGGCCGCCCGGCCTCGCGCAGCCCGGCGTCGCGGATCCCGCCGGCGACGGCGAGGAGTTCGTCCAGGCTCTCGCCGCGGGCGCCGAGCAGCGCGGTCGCCTCGTCGACGTCCAGTGCCCGACCGGTCTCGGCCCGGCGCAATGCCCGGCGGACAGTCGCCTCGGTCGGGCCGGAATCGGTGCGATCAACCATCCGCTCAGCCTAGGCGTTGATCGGAGCGGCACGCGCCGCCCCCACGTTGAGCGGCCCCGTTCACAGGTACGAGGGCCGCCCGTCGCTGTCGAGGGCCCGTGTCCGCGAAGAGTGGCCGGACCCGGTGCGGCCACTCTTCGCGGGTCAGCGGGCGCGCGTCAGCGTGGGGTCTCGGGGTCGTCGCCCGGGTTGATGCGCTGGGTGCGGTCGCTCTCGCCGTCCGTGGGACGCGGAATGGCCTGGGTGGGCTCGGCCGGCTCGCGCGGGATGGCCTGGGTGGGCTCGGCCGGCTGGCGCGGGATGGCCTGGGTCGGGTCGGCCGACGGCGGCTGCCCGAACGGCGGCGCCGGGTTGGCCGGCGGCGCCGACTGCGGCGTGGGATTGAACGGCGGCGCCGACTGCGGGGTCGCGCCGAACGGCGGGACCGGCTGGCCGTACGCCCCGGGCTGGCCGGTGTGCGGCGTCACCGGGTAGCCGCCGGGCTGGCTCGGCGCCGCCCAACCGCCGGGCTGGTTCGGGGCCGGGTACCCGTGGGGCTGGCCGGCACCGGGCTGGCCCGGAACGGGACCCCCGGGCTGGCCGACGCCGGGCCAGCCGCCGGGCTGCTGCGGCCAGCCGGGCTGCGGCGACCCGTACACGCCGGGCTCCGACTTGGGCTTCGGCACGTAGTACCAGGCCCGCCAGATCGTGACGACCACGTACGCGGCGACGGCGAAGATCGCGAACCACGCCAGCCGGGTGAGCAGGCCGAACAGGACGTCGAGCAGCTCACCCTCGGCGAGCCGGCCGACCATCCAGATCAGGAACGTGAGGGCGCCGAACACGGCGCTGGCCGCGTACTCGACGAGCGCCACCTGGGTGATCAGTTTCGCCTTCGGCACCACCGGCTGGAGGTGGGTGGCGAGCAGCACGGCCAGCACCGGCAGCGCCACCGCCTGGAGGCCGACGAACGCGAAGTACGCGTCCCCCGCCCGCCCGGTGAAGGTGCCGTAGTCGGTCGGGGTCAGCAGGCGGAGAAGGCCGACGAAGAGCAGCACGGCGTTCGCGCCGAGCAGCACGAGCGCGGCCAGTTCGCGTAGCGGCTTGGTCAGCTGGCGGGCCTGCGACGCGTCCCTGGACGCGGGCTCGGCGGGGCTGGTCACGTGCTCTCCCTGGGGGCGAAAGCGGACAGTTGCCGACGTGAGCCTAGTCTCCCCGACCAGCGGCGGACCGCAGGCGTCGCGTGCGCGAGGATGGTCGGTATGCGCATCGTGGTTCTCGCGGGCGGCATCGGAGGCGCCCGGTTCCTGGTCGGGGTGCGGGCGTACGCCCGGCAGGTGGGCGCCGAGGTGACCGCCGTCGTCAACGTCGGCGACGACCTCTGGCTGCACGGCCTGAAGATCTGCCCGGACCTGGACAGTGTCATGTACACCCTGGGCGGGGGCGCCGACCCGGAGCGCGGTTGGGGGCGCGTCGGGGAGAGCTGGACGGTCAAGTCGGAGCTGGCCGCGTACGGGGCGGAGCCGTCCTGGTTCGGGCTGGGCGACAAGGACATCGCCACTCACCTGGTGCGCACGACCATGCTCAACGGCGGTTACCCGCTCTCCGCCGTGACCGAGGCGCTGACGACCCGCTGGCAGCCCGGCGTACGCCTGCTGCCCGCGACGGACGAGCGCCTGGAGACGCACGCGGTGGTGGACCTCGACGGCGGCCAGCGGGCGATCCACTTCCAGGAGTGGTGGGTGCGGTACCGGGCGGACGTTCCGACGCACCGGTTCGTCTTCGTCGGCGCGGAGACCGCCAAGCCGGCGCCCGGTGTGCTGGACGCCGTCGCCTCGGCCGACGTGGTGCTGGTGGCACCGAGCAACCCGGTGGTGAGCATCGCGCCGATCCTGGCCGTGCCCGGCCTGCGGGAGGCGGTGATCGACGGTCCGGCACCGGTGGTGGGCGTCTCGCCGATCATCGGCGGGGCCCCGGTGCGGGGGATGGCCGACCGCTGCCTGGCGGTGCTGGGCGTCGAGTGCAGCGCCGCCGGGGTGGGCGGCCTCTACGGCGCCCGGTCGGCGGGTGGCCTGCTGGACGGCTGGCTGGTCGCCGAGGAGGACGAGGGCACGCTGGTGCCCGAGGTGACGGTCCGCGCGGTCCCGCTGCGGATGACCGACGAGGCGGCGACGGCGGCGATGGTCCGCGCCGCGGTGGAGTTGCGGTGAGGCTGGAGATCCTGCCGGTGCTGGGCATCGGCCACGTGTCGGAGGGCGACGACCTGGCGGCGCTGATCGCCACCGCCGCGCCCTGGCTGCGGGACGGCGACGTGCTGGTGGTCACCAGCAAGATCGTCTCGAAGGCGGAGGGGCAGCTCGTCGACGTCCCGGCGGACGGGCCGGAGCGGCAGACCGTCCGGGACGAGGTGCTGGCGGCGGAGACCGCCCGGGTGGTCGCCACCCGGGGCGCGACGCGGATCGTGCAGACCCACCACGGCTTCGTGATGGCCTCGGCGGGGATCGACGCGTCGAACGTCGACAAGACCCGGTTGGTGCTGCTGCCGAAGGATCCGGACGCCTCTGCCCGGGCGTTGCGCGCGGCGTTGCGCGAGCGCTACGACCTCGACGTCGCCGTGGTCATCAGCGACACCATGGGTCGGCCCTGGCGCAACGGGCTGACCGACGTGGCGCTCGGCGTGGCCGGCATCTCCGCCCTCCGCGATCACCGGGGCGAGGTCGACCCGTACGGCAACGAGCTCCAGCTGACCCAGATGGCGGTGGTCGACGAGCTGGCCGCCGCCGGTGAGCTGATCAAGGGCAAGATCGACCAGGTGCCGGTGGCCGTGGTGCGCGGTTACCTGACCGGCACCCGGCCCGACGAGGACGAGGCCGGCGCCGCCGTCCTGGTCCGGGACGCCGCGCAGGACCTGTTCTCGCTCGGCACGGCCGAGGCGCGGACCGCCGGCCTCGTCGCCGCCGTGACCCTGCCGGACGGCCTCGGCGACACGCCCGCCGACCCGGCCGCGGTGCGTCGGGCGATCGACGCGGTGGCCGCCGTCGTCGCGCCCGGCACGGTGTTCACCCTGGTCGCCGACGACGACGACGTACGCGCGGGTCTGGTCGCCGCGGTGCCCGGCTGGCCGGCCCGGGCCACCACCCTGGTCCTCGGCTCGCCGCCGACCCCGGTGGACACGACCGACCTGGTCCGCTTCGGCGCCGACGTGCACCGGCTGCGCGTCGCCCTGGCGGTGGAGGGCGTCCCTTCCCTCCTGCTGCCCCCGCCCGCCGGCAGCACCGCGAGCGCCGCCCTGGCCCTCTGACACCCCACGGGGTCAGGCCTTGAGAACGGCTCGGCCCAGGGGGGTCAGGGTGTGCAGGACGGTGTTGCGGTCCCGGTGGCTGACCAGCAGCCCCGCGTTGCGCAGCACCGTCGCGTGCTGACTCGCCGCCGCCGCCGAGATGTTCAGCCGCCGGGCCATCTCGCCGGTGGTGCAGCCGTCGTCGCTGACCTCCAGCACCGCCGCCCGCGTACGACCCAGCAGCGCCGCCAGTGCCTCGTGGCCCGGCATCGCCCCGGTCGACCCGCCGCCGTCACCCCCGGCGGGCACCAGCCCACCCAGCCGGTCGACCGGGTAGACCAGGACCGGCGGCAACGCCGGATCGAGCAGCGCCACCGGCGTACGCGCGCAGAAGAACGACGGCACCAGCAGCAGCCCTCGACCGTCGAGGTGCAGCTCACGACTGTGCGGATAGTCGCGGACCTCCAGCAGGCCGGCGTCCCAGCGCATCGCGGGCCGCAGGCTGTTGAGCAGCCCCTCCACGCCGCCGTCGAGCAGGGCGCGGGCCCGACGGCTCCGGTCCGCCTCGACGGCCGCCTGGATCCGCGTCCAGTACGGGCTGATCGCCAGCGACCGGTACTGCTCCATCGAGTCGGTCAGCATCCGCAGCACGTCCGGCTCGCCCCGGGCCAGCGCTCCCGCCGACGACGGAAGCGGGTTCTCCCCGGCGAGCACGGTCAGGTCCCGATGCAGCAGCGGAACGGGTGTCCTGCGGACGGCCTCCAGCCCCGCCTCGAAGCCGCCGACGCTCGCGTACGGGGTGAGGAAGTCGGGGAAGTAGCCGCGCGGCGGGTTCAGCGCGAACAGGAGGCGCAGCTGGTCCGAGGCGCCGTCCTGGCGCAGCCCACGGGCCACCGTCCGGCGCCAGGTCGCCATGAGCGGATCCCGGCTCCGGCCCTGCAACAGGTGCAGGCTCAGGACCAGCTCCCAGACCGGGTCGGCGGCCGGCGCCACCCTGGTCCGGAGGATGTCCTCCCCAGAAAAGTAGATCTTCAGCATGGTGCGCTCCCGCTCACCCGGCGAGGGCTACCGGGCGACCTTTCGCACTCTACCGGCCGGCAGTTATCTCCATCTTTAAGCGTGGGCTGAAAAACCTCGACGCCCCCGGGCCCGGTTGGGCATGCTTCGACTGCCCACGAATGGTGTCGGGCGCGTCCAACGCGCATCGACACCGGGCACCGGGGCCGGGGAGGGCCGGCGACCGGGCGGCACCACGAGGGTCTGCGGCCCTTGCTCCGCAGGGGTGCCGCCCGGCCGCACCGCCGGCACATCGGCCACCCACCGATCGCACGCCCGGCGGCGCACCGCCCGACCGGCCGCCGTCGCCACGCCGGGCGAGACCCGCTCAGGCCACCCAGAGCGCCACCCGGTGATCCTCGTCCGTGACGTAGAAGCACTGTCCGGACAACTCGGCCAGACCCTCCACGTGGTGGAACGGCGCGAGGTCGGCCACCACCTCCCCGGGCAGCAGGTGCCCCTGCGCCGCCGGGTCGGCGGGCAGCCGGAAGCGGACGTGCCGGGACGTGACGTCACCGCCCTTGGGGTGGTCGTCGAGCAGCACCGAGCCCTTGCCCAGCGCGTCGATCGAGCCGATCACCGCCGCGTAGCCGCCGTCGTCGGTCGGCGCGATCGCCCGGAAGCCGGTCAGCGCGCCGGGCGGTGTCACCCCGGTCAGGGCGTACGCCCGCAGCGCCCGCGGCCACGCGGGCCGCCCCTCGAACATGGCCGGCACACCGGCCAACTCCACCAGGATCGGCTCGCCGTCCGTGGTGACCGGGAAGCGCAGCCCGAGCAGCACCGTCCCGGTCGGGGTGAACGCCGCCGCCTCCACGTTCAGCGGCAGGTCGTCCGGGGTCAGCCGGCTCACCCAACTCTTCGCCCGGGCGGTGCCCCGGGCCAGCGTCTCCACGATGAAGCGGGCACGCACCCGCTCGCCCGGCGGCAGCGGGGTGAGCGCCGCGCCGGCGAGCGCGTCGTTGACCGCCCGGTGCACGCGGAACCGGTTCCGCACCACCTGCAGTGGCACCGGGCCCGTCGCGGCGTCGTCCTCCCGGAAGCGGGCGACGAACGCCCGGCGGGGCCGCAACGGTCCGGACTTGGAGCCGAAGTGCGACCCGAAGACATAAACCCAGCCGTCGTGGTGGGCGAGCGCCTCACCGTCCTCGGTGCGGCCGTTCTCCGCGCCGGCGTCGGCGGCGACGAGGTGCGACATCCAGACGCCGTCCGCGCGCTCCAGCAGCAGGGCGAGGCACCGCTCGACCGGCCCCTCGTCCAACACCGTCCAGAAGCCACGGCGCGCGTCGTGGGCGCGCAGCAGCGCCGCCGACCGTACGGGCAGCAGGTCGCTCGCCTCGTTGCCGCCGACGACGAACTCCACGAGTCGCAGGGTCACCCGGCCAGCGTAGGCGGGGCCGGCTCGTAGAGTGTCGCCATGCCCGACGCCTCGACCGCGACCGCACCGGCCGACACGTACGCGGACCTGCACGCCGACGCGATCGCGCTGCTCGACCGGTGGACCCCGACCAGTCGCAGCGCCGGCGTCGCCGCAGACCGCACCCGCGCGCTGCTCGACGCCGGGCCGGTGGCGATGAGCCGCGCCCACCGCCCCGGGCACGTCACCGCCAGCGTGCTGGTGTTCGACGCCGGCGGCAGCCGGGTGCTGCTCTGTCTGCACGGCAAGCTGCGACGCTGGGTGCAGCTCGGCGGGCACTGCGAGCCCGGCGACCGTACGCTCGCTGACGCCGCCCTACGCGAGGCGACCGAGGAGTCCGGCATCCCCGGCCTGCTGATCGACCCGGTGCCGATCGACGTGGACATCCACCCGGTCAGCTGTCAGGGCGGCTCACTGCACTACGACGTCCGGTTCGCGGTGCTCGCCCCGGTCGGGGCGGTGGAGCGGGTCAGCGACGAGTCGGCCGCGCTCGGCTGGTTCCCGCCGGACCACCTGCCCGAGCCGCTGGCGGGCGGGACGGCACGGCTCGTCGCGCCGGCCCGCGCGGCCCTCAGACGTAGTCCTCTTCGCCCCGCTCCTTGAGCTCGTCGACGACGGCCTTCACGTCCTGGGCCCGGTCGCGGGGGCAGACCAGCACCGCGTCCGGTGTGTCCACCACGATGAGGTCGCGCAGCCCGATGGCCGCCACCAGCCGGCCCGAGTGCGGCAACACCACCAGGCCGCTGCTGTCCCGCAGCAGCACACCCGGCTTCGCCCCGCCGAGCACCACGTTGCCGGCCGGGTCGGCCGGCAGCACGTCGCCGAGGGTGTGGAAGTCGCCGACGTCGTTCCAGCCGAAGTCGCCCGGCACGGTGGCCACCCGGCCGGCTGTCGCCGCGCCCTCCATCACCGCGTAGTCGACGGAGATCTTCGGCAGGGTCGGCCAGACCGCGCCGAGGACGTCGTCCTGCTCGGTGGTGCCCCAGGCGGACGCGATCGCGGTGACACCGGCGTGCAGGGCCGGCTGCTGGCGCGCCAGCTCGGCGAGGAAGACATCCACCCGCCACACGAACATACTGGCGTTCCAGAGATGCCGGCCGGAGCGCACGTACGCCTCGGCCACCTCCGCCGCCGGCTTCTCCTTGAACTCGGCGACCATGCGCAGCTGACCGTCGCCGAGCAGCTCACCGCACTCGAGGTAGCCGTAACCGGTCTCCGGTCGGGTGGGGGTGATGCCCACCGTCATGAGCAGCCCACGCTCGGCGCCCCGCATCGCCTCGCGGACCGTCTCCGCCCAGCGCAGCGGGTCACCGATGAGGTGGTCGGCGGCGAACGAACCCATCACCGCGTCCGGGTCACGCAACGCGATCACCGCGGCGGCCAGCGCGATCGCCGCGCAGGAGTCGCGCGGCGACGGCTCCACCAGGATGTTCTCCTCGGGCAGGCCGGTGAGCTGCCGTGCCACCGCCGCCACGTGCGCGGCCCCGGTGACCACCAGCGTCCGCTCCGGTGTGGTCAGCGGCGCCAGCCGCTCCACCGTGGCTTGGAGCAGGGAGGCGGCGGACCCGGTGAGCGGGTGCAGGAACTTGGGGTGCCCGGCCCGGGACAACGGCCACAGTCGTGTGCCGCTGCCGCCAGCCGGGATGACCGCGTAAAGCATCAGCACATCATGCCCGACCGGCGCACGGCCGGATGGGCGGATAGCGGGCCCATCCGGGGCATCAGGCGCGCGCCCGGCTCCATGCCGCGATGTGGACCTCGGCGCTGGACTCCCAGGTGAACTCCTTGGCCCGATCGAAACCGGCCTTGGCCAGGGCCAACCGGCGCGGCTCGTCGTCCAGCAGGACGGTCAGGTCGGTGGCGATCTGGTCTGGGTCCTCGCTCGTGTACGCCACCGCGTCACCGCCGACCTCGGGCAGCGAGAGCCGCGGGGTGGTGAGCACCGGCGCGGCGCACGCCATCGCCTCCAGGATCGGCAGGCCGAAACCCTCCCCGTAGGACGGGTAGGCCGCGACCAGCGCGCCACCGAGAAAACCGGGCAGGTCCGCGTAGCGGAGGTAGCCCGGGCGCAGCAGGCGCAGGTGCGAGGGCACCTCGGCGACCGCCCGGTCGATGTCGTCGTCGTGCCCCTGGCCACCGGCCACGACCAGCGCGGGCGGGTTGGGCCGGTCGGCCACGGCCCGCGCCCAGCCGCGGATCAGATTGGGGACGTTCTTGCGCGGCTCCTTGGCGCCCAGGAACGCGATGTAGCTGCTGCTGCCCAGCCCGAGCCGCGCCCGCACCCGGGCCTTCTCCTCCTCGGTCGGGGCGTGGAAGGCCGCGTGGTCGACACCGTGGTAGGCCACGTCGATCCGGGTCGGGTCGGCGTCCAGCAGCCGGATCAGCTCGTCACGGGTGGCCTTGCTCGGCACGATCACCCGGTCGGCGCGGCGCAGCGAGGTCTTGATGGCGCTGCGGAAGAAGGTGCGGCGGGACTTGTCGTAGTGCTCCGGCTCGGTGAAGAAGGTCGCGTCGTGCACCGTCACCGTGACCGGACAACCCGCCCGCAGCGGGCAGGTGTAGAAGGGCGAGTGCAGCACCTCGGCCCCGACCTGCTGGGCCAGCAGCGGCAACCCGGTCTGCTCCCAGGCGAGCCGGGCGGGTCGGTGCGCGACGGCGGCGGGCGCGGGAATGATCTCGGCCCCGGGCAGCATCCGCGTGTAACGCTCCAGGTCCGTCCGCAGGCTCACCACCGCGAGCTCCACGGCTGTGCCGCACACCTTGCCGAGGGCGCCGAGCAGGCCGTCGACGTATCTACCGACGCCGCCACGGTCGGCGGGGACACTCGTGGCGTCGATGAGCACGCGGGGCGGGCGACCGGCGGTCACGGGGCGACTCCTTGAAGCTGATGGATCTGTGGGGAACAACACGTCGGGGGGTAAGCCTACGCCGGAGCCGACCCCGGACGTTGACTGCGACCCGACCGTACGCCGACTTGTCATCGTCATCGAGTACGTGCCACGGGGGCGTATCGTTCGCCCCGATGGCCGAGAACATTGCCCGGGTGTTCGCCGACGCGGTGGCGACCGACCCGACCCGACCGCTGCTCACCTGGTACGACGACGCCACCGGCGAACGCACGGAACTGTCCGGCGCGACTCTCGCGAACTGGGTGGCGAAAACCGCCAACCTGCTCGTCGACGAGCTGGCCGTGGGGCCCGACGACCGCGCCGGGGTGCTCCTGCCGCCGCACTGGCAAACCGCCGCGGTGCTGCTGGGCTGCTGGTCGGCCGGGCTCACCGTGGCCGAAGCCCCCGGTCCGGTCGAGGTGCTCTTCGCCGCCGCGGACCGCGTCGACGAGGCGCCCGCGTGGCCGGCGAACGAGCGGTACGCGCTCGCGCTGGCCCCGTTCGCCATGCCGCTGCGGGAGGTGCCGCCGGGCTTCGTGGACTACGTGGTGGAGGTACGCACCCACGGTGACCACTTCACGCCGGTCCCGACCGGCGGGCCGGCCGAACGGGAACTGCTGACGCGGGCCCGGACGCGGGCGGCGGAGTTCGGCCTCGACGCCGGCGACCGGGTGCTGGTCGATGCGGCCCGCTACGCCGACCCGGTGGACTGGCTGCTCGCTCCCCTGACCGCCAACGCCACCGTCGTCCTCTGCGGCAACCTCGACGAGTCCCGCCTCGAGAACCGCCAACAATCCGAAAAAACCACCAAGACCCTCCCCTAATGGGAGGTGTCGGGTCAGTCGGGAGGCAGACTCGATGTCCGGTAGCTGCGGGCGAGTGAGCACTCCCACCCCTTGGACCGGTGAGTCC